>JAGQQP010000167.1 GCA_020426085.1 Planctomycetaceae bacterium
CGCGGCCATTGTCTTTCACGCTGCAGGAAGCGCCGTCCTTATGCAGCGTCACGGTGATCGTGTCGGCTTCCTTGGCCAGGTATTCGTCGACTGAGTTATCGACGATTTCCCAGAGCAGGTGATGCAACCCCCGGATATCGACGCCGCCAATATACATCGAAGGACGGCGGCGGACCGCTTCCAACCCTTCCAGGACTTCGATATCGTCAGCAGAGTATTTTTTAGCGCCAGATGTTTTTGCTGCAGTTGCCATAGTTTTTTACTGATATTTCTCTGATTGAAACGCGAACGAAAACGAGATTATACGAGTTGGAGCAGAGGACCGTAAGTCGAGATACGAACAGCTTAAGCTTCGTCTCCCAGTTCGTCCCAGTCGACGACTTCAATGGGCGGGTAGAGGATCTCTTCAAACCCGCTGCGCTGACTGGTTTTCACGCCTTTTCCGCCGCGTGAAGTCACGCCATATTTCATCTGTCCAAAGGTCATTTTTTTGCCCGCCGTATTCACCACCCGCAGACAGTCGCTGGGGCGGGTCAGCTGCAGGGCACCCATCACCTGATCCCCTTTTTCCAGTTTGATCCCCTTAACGCCTTTGCCCGGGTTCGAAAGCAGGGCGGCTTCTTCGATCTCACAATGCAGGACGCGGGCCTCTTTCGTGGCGATAAACATCGTCTCCGCCTCTTCGACCAGCCCGGCATACACCACACGGTCATCCTTACCCAGGCGACAGTATTTGCGACCGGCTTTGGTCGAGGCTGTCCGGAACAGGCTGAACGAGATCCGCATGATCTGTCCTTTTTCGGTGACGATCAGAACATGGGGCGTCGCAATCGGTTGCTTCTTCGTTGCCTTGTCTTCGGGGGTAAAGCGACTGTCTGTCGTCACAGCAGCGACCAGGTAAGCACCATCGCTCATCCGGGCATGTTTTGACAAAGGCTCACCATAACCGGAAGAAACGGGCACCTGTTCTATCGGCAGCGTATAAGCCACGCCATCGCTGGAGAAGAACACCACGTGGTCCAGTGTGCTGCCCGGTGCGACTGCCAGCACACTGTCTCCTTCACGGGTTCGGGTTTTGTCTAATTCCTGTGTGCCTTCTTTTGTCTTCAGCCGGCCAACACGTTTGATCCAGCCTTCCCTCGAGACGACCACGTTCGTATTTTCGCGAACAATATAGGCCTGCGGATCGAATTCGGTAATCTCTTCCGAGGAACCCAGTTTCGTCTGGCGTTTTTCCGGAAACAAGTCGCTCAGTTCATTCAGCTCGTTTTCCACGACTTTCCAGAGTCGTTTGTCCGACGCCAGAATTTTGCGAATCTTTTCGGCTTCGGCTTCCTTCTCCGCCAGTTCCTCGCGAATCGTATTGATTTCCAGCTTCGAAATACGGTACAGCTGCAGTTCCAGAATCGCCATCGTCTGGATTTCATCCAGCGGAAAATTGTCCATCAGCTTTTTGGCGGCATCCTGTTTGCCGTTACTGGCGCGGATCAGTTTGAGCGCTTTGTCCAGATCATTAAAAATGATCGCAAAACCCTTCAGGATATGAATCCGCCGTTCCAGCAGTTCCAGCTGATATTCAAATCGCCTTCGTACCGAAACAAATCGGAAGTCCAGGAAGTACTGCAGCATTTCCTTCAGATCGCAGCGGTGTGGCACGAGCACGTCTGATTCATCGGGAACCAGGCAGGTCAGGTTGACCGAGAAGTTCTGCTCCAGATTCGTGTGTTTGTAGAGAAAGGCCATCACGGTTTCCGGGTCGGCATCCGGTTTGATTTCCAGGACGATTTTCAGGCCGTTTTTGTCGTCTGTTTCATCCGCCACATCCACCAGTTGAGGCAGTTTCCGCGACTCGACAATCCCCCCGATCTCCGACAGCAGCGAACCGGTTTCCACCCCATAGGGGACCGAATATACGACCAGCCGCTGTGTCCCTTTATTGCGAGCACCCGGTTCGGGCTTCCACTCACCTCGCACCTTTACCGGGCCGCGACCCTCTTTATAAACCGTGGTGAGCGACCGCTTATCTGTTACAATGCGGCCACCCATCGGAAAGTCGGGGCCTTTGATGTGTTTCATCAGTTGGGCCACCGTTGCATCTTTGTGATGAATCAGGTGCACGCACGCTTTGATGACTTCACCCAGGTTGTGAGGCGGGATATTCGTCGCCATCCCCACTGCGATTCCGTGGACTCCGTTGACCAGCAGGTTAGGGAAGCGTGCAGGCAGCACAACGGGTTCATCACGAGTGCCATCATAGTTGGGACGCATTTCCACGGTCTGATAACGCAGTTCGTTCATCAGATGTTCTGCGATCCCCGTCAGCCGTGCTTCGGTATAACGAGCTGCCGCTGCAGGCAATCCCATGATCGAACCGAAGTTACCCTGTCCGTTGATCAGAGGACTTCTGAGGTTGAAATCCTGGGCGAGTCGAACCAGCGCATCATAGACGGAAGCATCGCCGTGCGGGTGATAATTCCCCGTCGTGTCCCCACAAATTTTCGCGCACTTACGTGGCTTCGCATTCGCCATCAGTCGTAAGTCGTGGTACATCACATACAAAATACGACGCTGTACCGGCTTTAAGCCGTCCCGCACATCAGGCAGGGCACGTGACGTGATGACAGACATTGCATAGTTTAAATAGCGACGTCGAGTTACATCACTGATGGGGACATATTCAATACGGTCTGTTTCGGTGTTCGGTGTTCCGTTACCTGTTGCGCCGTTATTGGCTGATTTTCGCTTAGCCAAGGGTCTCTCCAATTAATCTACTAAATTCCCCCGAAAAACAGTCAGCCTGCGACTGTTTCTCAGCCTCTGAATGTGGGGGGCCTTATTCAGAATTCGGGTCAATTTGCCTGGTAGCTTAAGAAAAATATGTCAAATTTGCTGTTTGTGAAAACATTGAGGATTGTATCTGTTGAAACGATTATTGAACAGATAAGGCCACTCGTAACCCGTTAAATAGACAATAATTCGGGAAAATAGGACGAATCGTCATTGTAGTTACAAAATGACTCATTCCGATGATTCCTGCCAGCCGAAATTTGGACTAGTGGCTTTCTTTTTGAGTGGGCCACAGTCGGGCGATTGAAACATACAAAAAGTACCGGAACACTGAAAAGCGAAATTTCCAGAATTTCTATTTTTCACTTCGGACTTTGTGAAGTGGCTTTGCCTCGTTTGTGAACCACGACTGGTTCTAATAGAAGACAATTGATCATTATAATTGACTGACGGGGGTTGGACGAGCCTCTGACCTAGTCTCATTGGTGGAAACCCCACAATAAAAATCCAGGGAGGGATTGTTATGGCTCAGGCGAGTCTGAAGGTAACCCTGCTTACCGGACTGTTACCGGCATTTTTACTGATGGCGCCGGCTTTACAGGCAGCTGAACCGGGTGCGGTCAATAATGCGGTTGTCCAGCAGGAATCCGTTTCGAAATCATCAAAGTATAATCCGATCAGCTGGTTCAAGCGTAAGTTTACCAGTTCTGATGACAAACAGAACCAGGTTCAGCAGGTAGCTCATACCGAGGAAACACCTCAGGTGAGAGGCAGCCAGATTCCTGTTCCCAAACGACCTACGCTGGGACGTCGCAATGCGACTCCCTACTACATTCAGCAGGTCAGCAATCAGCCGAAGATTATTACCTCAACTCCGGCTCCCTTTGAAAACGCCCAGCAGGCACGCCCCATCAGCTATGCTCATGGGCATTTCAAAGATCACAAACAATACAAAGCAGCACAGCCACTGCCTGTAATGGAAGGCATGAATGTACTGCCAGGATATCCCCAGCTGGGAGCACCGATGTATCCTTCTCCCAAACCCGGGATTCCTGATTACGTCGGACGAACCATTATCACTAACCAGGCTCTGGCTCCTCAGGAAATGTTGTATGCCCATGAATACAACGCCATGTATGGTCCTTATTACTACAACGTCAAGGGTGGATGGATCTGGACTCCCTTCGGCATGCGATCTCACGAACGCTGGAAGCTGGAAGGAACCCGGGTCAACGTGAAATACAAATCCGACTTCGGATTCATCCCTCGATTCATTCCGCCGATGATCAGATAACTGGCATCCACGAAAAAACAGTCTCAACCCGAAAACGTTTATCACACTGAGTATTGTACTCAGAGAAACGATCAGGAAATATTAAAATGCAGAACTTCACTTATAAATTAGCAGGCCTCGTTGCAGTCGCCGGGATCATGACAGTCCTGTCTGCTTCGCACCTGCAGGCTGGCGAACCGGGCAGTCTGAAATTATCTCAGCAGAAAGCCTCTCCCGTTCAGCAGGTCGGATACATTCACGATAAATGCAACTGCAAAGAGAAGCACGTCTATTCATACTCCGATGGTGCTTCCTATGCTGGCGGAGATTGTCCACACTGCCGTGCCGGTGGCGGATATAAAACATCAGCCGGGATCGGAAAACGGGGCTCGCTGCGGGAATTTTTCCGCTGCAAGTTTGGTTACTTCATTCCCACCGGATGTGGCGGAAAAGGTTGTGCTCCCATCGGACACTACAAAATGACTTATGCCGTCGATCCCTACTACTTCGATGGACGCGATGGTCGTCTTTATGGTGCTCAGGGTTATGGTGTTCCCATTGCGGTTCCCCTGGCTCCCAATGTGCATTCTACCTACAACTACGGTTGGGGCGTACCTTCAAGCCGTTTGACTCCGGTCTCACGCATCGTTCAATAATCTAAATTTTAATATCCTCAATCGGGTCCAGGAAGTTTGATATGAGAATCTTAAACGTGCATATGCTGGCCATTCTCGCAGTGACCGGCGTCATGACTCACACTGCTCTGACCGCCAGCGCAGATGAGAATACGACTGCTGGTGACAGTCAGATCCAGCAGGTAGGTCATCACGTGCGGGGCGGCGGTTACGAATACAATTGCCCTCCCGGATATTCCAACCGCTTTGATGGCGATGGCGTTTATCGCAATTATACATCACGTGAAGGAGTCGCTTTCCTGCGAAAGTGCCACACTTCACCCGGGCATGGCTGGTGTCCTCCCTCTTCTCAGATAATTCAGCGAACACCCGTGCAATATCAGCGGTATTACTCCAACGCGTACATGGGACAACCAGGACCTGCTGGAGCCGCATATTACCCGCAGATTTATATGCCGACCGATACCACTCAGCTTGGTTTCTACTACCAGACAGTACCAACCTGGCAACCACGGGCAGGTATGCTGCCTCCACCACCAGATCCAAGCATGTATCACACTCGTGACTGCAGTGCCTGTCGTGGACATGGTTGTAAGCACTGCCGTGGCGGTCAATACTTCAGCGGCCCTGTTTACTACTCCACCGGAAGCCAGGCGACTCCGGAACCGGAAGCAGCACCTGAGACTGAGCAGGAAGCACCTGCCGTTCCTCCGGCACCTTCCAAGCTGAACCAGGCTTCCTACGAAAAATAATTCGTCTACTCCTCGATAAGATCGTTTCGTAATAACGATTGGTAATCTGACAGAGCCACTTCTGATCAAAGGGTGGCTCTGTCTTTTTTTATGCGCTGTGCACTTTTCACTGATGAGCCGGTCCCGGTTGTTTCGTTGGCAAAGCCTCGCCATTTGCGACATTTTGTGTGATGCGTCGAGCGTAACGAAGTCCAGGGAGTATTTCACTTCCTCAGTGAAGAAGAGCAGTACTCAATCGCGTCACATTTTACCACAGCGTCTCTCAATCTATGATACTCGGACAACGCGCTCCCTGATTGCACGCGCTGTTCCTGCGAGACGGTTAACTTTTTGAGGCGATCTGCTCTGCTTTCAACTCTTCTTCCCGCGTCACATTTTCGTGGCGATTCAACAGAAAAAAGATGATCCCGATGAAGGCAAACGTGGCGAAGTGATACGTACTCATCACTTCACTGTAAAACTTGCCGATAAAGGTGCGGTTCAAAATAATAATCAGAAACACAAACAGGCCGATGCCGATTTTCAATGGCTTTGTAAAGTTCTGGCGACTGGTGGCGCTACGAACCAGCAGGTACAAGCCCGGAAAAATTCCCACGCAGTGCTGTCCCCATGTGACCGGCGAATAGAGCAGAATCATGATTGAGATGATTGCGCATTCCCACAAAATGCGTTCGTCGTTCCGATCCTCATAATGCCTGCGAAATTTCCAGCCAATAAACACCAGAAAGCAGAGCATCACCGTCTTGATGATCCGCAGCGACGTTTGAGGAGACAGATCCAGAAAATCGATATACAGGGGAGAATCCAGTCGGGCTTCGTGTTCTCTGGGATAATGCATCAGGTAGCGGGCCAGGGAAGGCTTAAACGACATGTTCGCCAGCGGAATCTCGCCCCCCATCCAGCGAATCGGATTCGGTTCCAGCATGCCTTTCTGGACAATTTTTGCCCAATGCTCAAAGGTCCTGCGGTATTCTGTATAACCCAGTTTGAACATGGGGGAGAGCGTAAAAAACGCTGCCGCCAGGAATGTGTAGATGGCCATTTTCCATTCGCGCTTCAAAATAAAATAGACCCAGAACAGGCTGGGCGTACACTTGAGTGCCATCGCAAATCCCAGGGGAATGCAGCCCCACAGTTCCTTTTTCCTGCTCCAGAGATAGACCCCCAGCCACGAGAGCGCCACTAACGCCAGATTCACGCCACACTCCAGCATATCCCGAATCAGGTAGCGGCTGGCCAGAAAAATCGCCGCCGTGACAACCCAGAACAACTGATTCCGCAGCAGAGGAAAATGGGCCTCACTCATGCGGTTTAAAACCCAGATCAGCAGAAACAGGGAGATAAAAAACAGCGGGTAAATCAGCATGTAAGCCGTCTGCATTGAGAAGCTGGCCAGCGGCGCATGCACGAATCCCCAGAAGGGGGGATAGGGGTAGTTGTGATTATTGAGATAGAGAAATTCGCCAGTCGCGATCAATTCTCCCGAGCGCCAGTGCAGATGAAAATCACCCGGATTTTTTTTCGCGATCTGGACAAACTGGATAATCGCAATCACGACTCCCAGTGTAATGACCACGCTCTGCCAGAAACGGTTCTTATCAGCGAATAGCGATTTCAGCACGACGACTCCATTCCGTCACGATCAAACGGTCCATGTATTCAAACTGGTTTCCCTGCTCCTGGAGCCGCCGATTGTAGCAGATCCACTTCAGGTAACAGCTACTCTTTTATCGCTGTTGATAGCAAATTCAGTAATATTTGACCGTTTTTTGTATCGAATCCAATTCGAAAGTTCCGTTTTTTGAAAAAATGGTGCAAAAACAGCGTGATGTTTTCTGTATCGCTACGCTTCTGAATTTAGATGAGCCGTTTTCTTACTCCCGAAGATAGAAAGTCAGCGCTATGAACGAGACACCAGCGACCGTTACGGAAACCGTTAAAGCCAAGTCCGACCGGAAGACTCTGGTCCTGCCACTCCTGATTATCTGTATTGGAACAGGCTGGTTGTTAACGACACTCGGCATTGTACCCAACATCAACTGGATCTGGACACTGGGACTGGCCGGTATCGGGATACTTTCATTCGCCGTCAGTGGCATTGATAAATCGACGGTTCTGACTGGTCCCTTTTTCATCATCGCCAGCTGTCTGTCTGTAATGCGTCAGACCGGTCGGATTACACTGGATGTGGAAGTGCCGATTCTGGTCATCGTCGTTGGTTGCCTGTTACTGATCGCCCGCAGCAAAAAGATACCGATGCCCGACTGGATGGTCCTGGAAGAAAAGCAGCAACCCGCTAAGTAAAGACCCTGATCGCATTCAGAGCAGATCGGCAAACCGCAGGGCATGCAGGAACGTCATGGCAGCAGCGAAGTTGGCGGCGTAAACGAGAAAACAGAGCCAGGATTGTCCCACCGGGTATTGATGCGTGCCAAACAGCAGCAGAAATACAACACCAAAACAGACTGAGATCACCGGCACCAGGGAGAGAAACTGCACCCAGCAATACATGGCGTTTCTCTCATGCAGGTAAGTCGTGAGAGGCTGAAAGCCAATATGCACCAGGCAGAACAGGATAACGGTAAACAGACACTGTGCGTATATCACCAGTCGTAACTGCGTATCAGGCCGCGCAAAAAATGCCTTCGTGGCCCTGACAGCAATTGGCAGATCGACGTCAAAAAACCGCCTGCGTGTTAAATTCGTCTGCATGGAACGATCCCCTTGGAGTTCTGCCCGCTCTACTTCATTTTAACATTGTTGGCCCGTCTGTTCCAATATCGAATTGTAACTGGAACCGAGCCTGCAGCGAACTCACTCCTCCAGGGT
>JAGQQP010000168.1 GCA_020426085.1 Planctomycetaceae bacterium
CAATTGCCATGTACCGGATCGATCAGACATCGGGCCAACTGACGTCACTGGGCTACCAGCCGACCGGTGGGGCCATTCCCCGCAATTTCAACATCGATCCCAGCGGAACATTCCTGCTGGCTGCCAACCAGGATTCGAACAATGTCGTCGTGTTCCGTATCGACCAGGAGACAGGTCTGCTCAAACCCACGGGCCACGAAATTGACGTTCCCAAACCGGTCTGTATCCAGTTCCTGCCGATCACCTCTACCCCCTGAGGCACCCGACGTCTATAATAAAAGTCCTTCCCGCGCAATGATATTGTTGCCGCGGTCGAACTGTTTCCTGATCTCCCGTCAAAATAAGACCGACAACACATGTGGATCAAAATATGTGGCATTCGCGATGCCGAAACCGCTCGAATGGTGGCTGACCAGGGTGCGTCCGCACTGGGATTGAATTTCTACGAGCCCTCACCGCGTTGTATATCGGTCGAAACAGCACAGGAGATCCAGTATGCCGTCGCAGAGAGAGAAATCGCGCTCGTCGGTCTGTTTGTTAATCACAGCCTGGATACTATCGAGGCGATCTGCAGTGCGGTCGCGTTCGATCTACTCCAATTACATGGAGACGAGTCACCGGAATTTCTGGCCGAACTATCACGAAATCTGCCGTACCTGCCCCTGATCCGGGCGTTTCGTGTGCGGGAAACTGACCTTTCATCTATTACCGCTTATCTGAGCGAATGCGATCGCTGTGGAAAGCGGCCGGATTACCTGTTGATTGACGCTTATTCACCAGAGGCTTTCGGGGGGACCGGAAAAGTGGCTCCCTGGGCCGTGATTCAGAATCACTATCAGTTTGACACATGGCCTCCGCTGATTCTGGCCGGGGGGCTCACTGCAAAGAATGTCGCAGAAGCAATTCAGGCGGTCCAGCCCTATGGTGTCGATACGGCCAGCGGGGTCGAAACCGCTCCCGGAATCAAAAATAAGGAACTGGTAGCATCCTTTGTCAAACAGTCAGAAAAAGCGTGAAATTTAATCACTCCCACTGGTATAATACGTCACAGCGCGTGAACGAAAGATGAAGAATCAGAACAGTTTTATACAACTGCCTTGAGAATCTGGAGTTCGAGCTCTACCATATATCCCAGACCGGAGTGTCTGAGGATGTGGCGCTGAGTCACTTTAAAAACAGGAGTTGCGGGAAACGCATCGTTTCTCCAGGGAATGAAAACGACCATGTCAACTGATTACAAAATCTTACTGATTGAAGATGACCGCGAAATTTCCAGCACCCTGAGTGGTGTGATCAAATCCGCGGGATATAACATCATCGTGGCCCCCAACGGCCTGGAAGGGCAGAAGCTCGCCCAGACCGAGAACCCCGATCTGGTCATCACCGATATGATGATGCCGAAAATGGGTGGCTTCCCCGTACTGGAAAGCCTGAAATCGCTGCCTTCCCCCCCCAAAGTGATCATGATCACCGCGAACGAAGGGGGCCGTCATAAAGCCTACGCCGAGATGCTGGGCGTCGACGATTACCTGCGGAAACCGTTCGCTATGGACGTGTTCCTGGATGCCATCGCTCGCGTCCTTGCTAAAGACATCAGCGACGAAGAGAAACCGGAAAAAGGACCGGTAACTCGCTCTCGTAAAAAATCCTGATCTGAAAAAACTTTCAACTTCCGACTACAAAAGCGACATAGTACCAGTACAAACCTGTTACGGACGTCAGCGTGATGTCGATTGTTGAAATCCAGCCCAGCTTCTTATGAAGACGACTGTGTGCACAGGGTACCGGGGGAACAGGAATTCGTTTCAAAGCCAGAAACAGTGTTGTCGCCCAGAACAGTGGTGTGCTGACAGCAAAAATCAGGTGGACATACAATACCGTTCGAACGTATTGAAACTGTTCGGGCGTCAGAGGTGTCTCGCGCTGATTGACAATATTCTGCCAACCTCCGTGCATGAGTTGCACGTCCACTTCAAACGCAGTGACTGCAACGAGCAGGACTACTCCCAGTAAAATCTGCAGTTTTTTGTGTAAGGAATAGTTACGTCTGATTTTGACTGTGAACAGGCTGAATAATAATAAAGGCACAATCAGAATGAGTGCCGATACTACAAAATCCAACATGAATGTTGAGCGATAGCCTAAAAATCCATGCTCCATCTGAATATCCTGTCTGGGAATTGGGTAGGGACCAAACTCGTCGCCGCACACCATATCAGAACAGCAGATCTCATCCAATAGCAGCCTGTCTGCTCCTCTCCAGGACTTCCTGGCATTAAAGAGATAGTTTTCACAGTCCCCCACTTGAAGTCTCGCACAATCGGTTGATAAATTGACGAAACAGGAAACAATTCCTGTGAGAGACATCAATTAGAAAACACAGGAGGTGTTCCCATGCAAGTTTGTGGTGTCATTCCCGCCAGACTTCAATCAACCCGACTCCCCGGAAAACTGTTGCTGAATGAAACAGGCAAATCGTTAATTCAGCATACCTGGGAAGCTGCTGCCAGTTCCGAAAAACTGGACCGCTTAATTGTCGCCACCGACAGTCTGGAAATCATGGAATGCGTACATGGATTTGGCGGAAAAGCATGTCTGACCGGTGAGCATCCCAATGGCACTGATCGTATAGCGGAAGTGGCAAAACAAGAGCTCTTCGATGCGGAAATTATAGTCAACATCCAGGGAGATGAGCCTGAAATTTCACCGGTCTTTATTGATCAATTGATCGAAGTTTTACTTCAGTCCCCGACCGCTGATATGGCGACACTGGCAACTCCGATTCGTGATCTAGCACAGTTGCAGGATTCTTCCTGTACGAAAGTCGTCTGTCGTTCGGATGGCTCTGCCATGTACTTTAGTCGTCTGCCAATCCCTTTCACACGTGACCAGCAACCGGAAGCATTCCTGCCCGATCAGAGCCCCTGGCTGCTGCACCTGGGGATCTACGCCTACCGTCGGCCTTTCCTGCTGGAACTGACCCAGATCCCCCCCACCCCTCTGGAGCAACTCGAAAAGCTCGAACAGTTACGTGCTCTGGAATCTGGTGCCACCATTCAAGTCGCTCAGGTCTCCCACCCCTCAGTGGGAATCGACACTCCTGAAGATTATGCACAATTTGTCAAACGCTATCAGCAGAAGACTTGAGAAGCCGCTCCTTAAGCAGACTACATCCGTGACCATAAGTAACTGATATCATTTATCTTATTCTAGCAAGCTGAATTCATCGCTGATGAAAGGTCAGCCGCTCTTCCTGAATTCGGGATGTGGTTTTCCTGATTTTGAAGCGTGCAATTTCAGGAAGAATTACCTATCATGCAACATTATTCAACGACGTCTCGAGAAACAGATCGCGAAATGACCAAACACACAACCAAACATATTTTTGTTACAGGCGGAGTCGTCAGTTCCCTGGGTAAAGGCCTGACTTCAGCATCCATTGGACTATTACTGGAACAACGCGGATTGAGAGTCCGCATGCAGAAGCTCGACCCTTATATCAACATCGATCCAGGAACAATGAACCCCTACGAGCATGGCGAAGTCTATGTCCTCGACGATGGTTCAGAAACCGACCTGGACCTGGGACATTACGAGCGATTCACGAACAGCCCACTCTCGCGGAAATCAAATTACACAACCGGGCAGATTTATCAGCGCGTGATTGAAAAAGAACGTCGTGGCGAATATCTGGGAGCCACCGTTCAGGTCATTCCCCATATCACCGATGAAATTAAAGAATCCGTTTATAACCTGGCCAGTTCCGACGTCGACGTCGTGATCACGGAACTGGGGGGCACAGTCGGGGACATTGAAGGCCTCCCCTTTCTGGAAGCGATTCGTCAGATCCCCCTGGATATCGGCAAAGAAAACTGTCTGTTTATCCATCTGACTCTGGTCCCCTACATCAAAGCCGCCGGGGAAATGAAAACCAAACCGACGCAGCATAGTGTCGGCCTGCTTCGTCAAATTGGTATCCAGCCTGACGTGTTGATTGTTCGCACAGAACGTCCGATGGATAAAGATCATGCTGACAAAATCGCCTTGTTCTGTAATGTCGAAAAAGGCGCTGTCATTGAAGAGGTCGATACGGAGTATTCGATTTACGAAGTTCCACAAGGGCTTGCCGACGATGGACTGGACAAGCTGATTGTCAAAAAACTGCAGATCGATGCAGAACCACTGGATCTGGCCAACTGGCGATCCCTGCTGAACCGCATCAAAAACCCGGAACATGAAGTCACGATTGCAGTGGTCGGTAAATACATCGATCACAAAGATGCCTACAAATCGATTTATGAATCTCTGTTCCATGCCGGATTCCATCATTCTACACGTATCCTGCTCAAACGGATCGAAGCAGAAGAAATCGAACGCCAGGGTACTGAAGCCCTGCTGTCTAATGTAGACGGCATTCTGGTACCAGGAGGCTTCGGGAAACGGGGTATCGAAGGGAAAATTGCGACTGTAAAATATGCCCGGGAGAACAAGATCCCTTACTTTGGTATCTGTCTGGGGATGCAATGTGCTGTCATTGAGTTTGCCCGAAATGTTCTGGGACTGCCTGATGCACACAGCACCGAATTCAACAGCGAATCGAGCGCTCCTGTAATCTGCCTACTGGAAGAGCAGAAAGAGATTACGGAAAAGGGAGGCACCATGCGACTGGGAGCCCAGGACTGCATTATCTCCCGAGGCTCGCACGCGCATACCTGTTACGGTGCTGACTCAATCAGTGAGCGTCATCGTCACCGTTATGAATTCAATCCCGAGTATCGCAAACCAATGATTGAAGCGGGCATGATTCCCACTGGAACCAGTCCCAATGGAAACCTGGTGGAAATTGTGGAGATTCCGGATCATCCCTGGTATCTGGCAGTGCAATTCCATCCGGAATTCAAATCGAAACCAGTCAGCCCGCATCCCCTGTTTGCAGGCTTTGTCGGTGCCGCTTTGAATTATCATCAACAGAAAGTGCGAGTCTCTGTCTGAATTCAAGACAGATCGTATCTTTGACTGTTACCACCAGAATCAATGGGCGCATTCTCCAATGAGTTCCAAAAAATCTGGAGCAGACCTGAAGATCTCAGGTCTACTGAATATCAATAAACCGCAGGACATCACTTCCCGTCAGGTTGTCAATCAGGTCCAGAAGCTGATTAAACCAACCCGCGTTGGTCATGCAGGGACCCTCGATCCACTGGCGACGGGTGTGCTGGTTCTGTGTACCGGTTCAAATACGCGATTGATTCGTTTTGTCCAGCAGCAACCCAAAGAATATATCGGTGATTTTATTCTGGGGAAACGCAGTGATACGGATGACATCACCGGTCAAATCAGCGAAACAGCCGACTGTCGAACGATAACACGACAGGAGTTGGAAAACTGTCTGCCTGCATTCGAGGGAAAGATCGAACAGATCCCACCTCAGTACTCTGCAGTTCATATTGATGGACGCCGCGCCTACGATCTCGCGCGACAAGGGAATACTTTTGAAATTCAGCCACGCGAAGTCGAAGTTTACAAAATCGAATTATTGGACTTTGAGTTTCCCCGGTTTCAGTTGCGCATCGTGTGTGGCTCGGGGACCTATATCCGCTCCATCGGTCGCGATCTCGGTGAACAGCTCGGAGTGGGGGCCACGATGTCAGCTTTGGTGCGAACCCGTATTGGCCCCTTCACTCTGGATTCCGCGCTGGAATTAAATGAAGAACTTTCTCTCGGCATGATCGCTGAAAAACTGCAGCCGGCAGTACTGGCTGTGGAACATCTGCCACACTACCACTGCAATGAGAGGGAACTGCTGTCACTGAGCCAGGGACAAAAATTGAAATGTAAACCGGAACATTTTCCGACAACGCCAGACATCATCGAAGTAGCTGTCATCAGCCCCCAGGGTGGACTGGTAGCTATTGCCGACTGGGAACCTGTAGAAAACCAGTTATCCCCGCGACAGGTTTTCCATCCGGCACCTCATCTTTAATTGACGATAGCCAAAACGACCAGGTAATCCCTGTTGAGAGACCACAACATGAAACTCATACTGGCCAGTACCTCTCCCTATCGTGCACAACAACTCACACGAATCGGATTAGAATTCGAAACGTGCGATCCACAGGTGGATGAAGACCTGTTCAAACAGGCCGGATTCAATCCTGAGACACTGGCCGAAGTTCTGGCCCTGGAAAAAGCAAAAGCGGTCGCTCAACAGAATCCTCAAGCAGTGGTTATTGGTGGTGACCAGCTGGTTTCATTTGAAAACCGGATTCTGGGAAAGCCTGGCTCAGAAGAACTGGCGATAGAACAGTTGCTGTCCATGCAGGGACGAACTCACCTGCTGATCACCGCGATTGCTGTGATCGGCCCCGATTTTTTAGAGACTCACATCAATCAGACCACACTCAAAATGCGAGACTTGAGTCGTTCTGCCATCGAACGCTACGTCCGCTTTGACCAACCTTTAAATTGTGCGGGAGCTTACAAACTCGAGAGCCAGGGAATTACATTATTTGAAGAGATCCAATCCACAGATCATTCTGCGATTACCGGAATCCCGCTGATCGCTTTGACTTCGCTGCTGATCAAAGCAGGGATCTCGGTCCCCTGAAGTGAATCGCTTTCCAATAACTTGATAAAATAAAACGCCTGCAGAAGTTTCCCTCTACAGGCGTTTTTCATGTTACATTTCAGCCGCATTAAACGGACTGCAGATCCAGCAACGCTTCCCGCAGACGATTACGTGCGGTGTGCAGTCGACGCTTGATCGTCCCGATGGGTCGATCAAATTCGTGACTCATCTCCTTCAGGGACTGACCTTTGAAGTAGAATGAGATCAGCGTCTGCCGGTCAACTTCACCCAGCTGCTCCAGTCCGCCTCGCAATTCAGTAGCCCGTTCACTTTCCAGAAGTTTGTCCAAAGGACTTTCTGGCTCATCGTCCAGGACGATGATGGTATCCGGGCTCTGAATGCATTCGTTTGGCCGACGTACAGCTCGATTGATTGACATCCGGACGGCAATCTGCCGCAACCAGCCACCGAATCGTTCCGGTGCATTCAGCTGAGACAGTTTTCGCATTGCCTGGATGAACACATCCTGAGTCACTTCGCTGGCTTCTGCATGGTTACGTAATCGCTTCATGACAATCGCAAATACAGTTGATTCAAACTGAACCACCAGTGAACCAAAAGCTTCACGATCCCCGTTCTGTGCAGCAGTAACTAATTCAATTAAATTCTGATCTTCCATTGTACTATCTCTTCTCTGTCCCTGAAGAAGGACTTTTATTCAAGGAGAATCAAAGTGGCATGACACGCTATTTCGAAGTGAGAACAGAACAGCATCAGGGTCAGTCGATTGCAGGAAAAAGAAGACGTCTTTCACCAGCAGGACAGACACCCGGGGAGTTGCTCTCGCCATCGAAAATGGCACGATCAGTTCAACTCGGTTTGAGCTAAACCAACCACTTTGAGAAAACGATTTTCTGCTGAAAAGCAGGGAACAGGAGACTGCCTACGAAGCAGTTCCGGTCACAGTGGTTTGGGTACCCGTTATCCGCATATATCTTTGATATAGCGAATGCATTGATGGTTGATGTTGACAACAATGCCAACCCATCGGGGGGGTCCCCGGCATACCACCGGATTCCGACAATCGATCTCCACTTAGAGGGCTTAACGAATCCAGACGGAGGGCGGCACGGACGACATCGATGGCTTTCACGACAGCTGCTTTGACAAACGCGCTGTTGTTAATTGCTTTGACGACGAAACGACGATTCTGTTTATTGAAAATCATCAGTGCACCTCCTGCGTTAAACCGCAGAGAAAGAGACTAAAAAAGCGAGGTTATTACCTCGAAAGAAAAAACGGAACAATTCCGCTCACAAATAAAATTCCGAAAATCCCCAGCTCATAAACCAGGAACTCTCCTACGCTAACTAGACAGAAGCTGTCTGCGAAAGGTTCGCGCATTTTTGACAGTTTTCGGTAAAATGTCGAATCTTTCAAGAGATCTTTTGCAAAATCCGCTCTGTTTCTACGACTGACAGGGATTCATCCAAAAACTGATTAAAACGTATCTTATTACTGAATAAGACCTTACACGCTAACCGCCAGGCTCTTCCAACAGTAACATATTTTCAGTTATTTTTCTGTTTTTCAGATCGCTGGGAGAACTTCTGGCTGGAAATAATGGAGAAAACTTTGAACCCTCCCTGCAAAGTCTTAACGGGGAGATAGGTTTTTGTAACCATTGCCT
>JAGQQP010000169.1 GCA_020426085.1 Planctomycetaceae bacterium
TAATGAGTCTACAGTATGTTGCGGGCCAGTAACGGGGGGACGTTCGATGGAACTCTGGATCGATGGCTGGATGGATTATCTGCTCAATGCCTGGCAGAACGCAACCGCGACTGATTATCTGCTCTTGATGGTCTGTGTGATTGTGATTGGTGGGATCTTCAATATCCACCGCAGCAGCACACGATAATCAGTTCTCGTCAATCAGTTCGACGCACCATTCTTCACCGGCGTATCCGACAATATCTCCCGGTGCGAGTTGTTTACGTCGTCGTGTTTCTACAACGCCGTTCACAGTAACTTCGCCCCCCTGGATGACGACTTTTGCATGCCCACCGGTTCCGACTGCCGCTTGAAATTTAAGAAACTGATCCAATCGAATTGGTGGCCGATCTTCTGATACCATATAGTTACTGTTTCGTTTGAGAGGGTTGCTGTTTCGTTTTTTTCTTCTTAGGCTGCCAGTTTTTTTTCAGCTTCTCAAGCTCCTCTGCCGTGGGTGCTTTGAAAGTAGCATCCTGTGGAGTCTCTGATACAAGTGAACTGGTATCGCCTGTTTTCTTCTGCCAGTCTTTCATCGCCGACCATAAACGATCTGTGTGAGACTGACAGGCAGACTGTCCAAATAAATTACTGGTTTCCTGGGGGTCATTCTGTAAATCAAACAACTGTGATTTATTGATCTGCGGATAGGTAATCAGTTTCCAGCGATCATCACGGACAGAGCGTTGCACATCTTTGTAAGCGGTAAACAGAGTCTCCCTGATTTGCGATTTCTCACCTGCCATCACCGGCCACATGCTTTCGGAATCCAGTCCCTGTGGAATGTCTGTCCCCACCATTTCACAAACCGTAGGAAAAATATCGTAAAGATAGACCAGTGCATCACTCTGACCATGCGGAATCCCCGGTCCCGAAAAAATCAGTGGTGACTTCATGCTATGCTCATACAGACTCTGTTTCCCCATCAGTCCATGGCTGCCAATCGCCAGACCATGATCGGAAGAAAAGATGATGATCGTATTCTCGTACTCTCCACTCTCTTTCAAAGCTTTTAAAAGTCGCCCGATATGACCATCCAGTCCGGTAATATCTGCATAGTAATCATGGAGATGTTTTTTTATTTCCGCTTCAGTGCGGGGGAAGCCTGCCAGCAGTTCATCGCGCACCACCTGCTCTCCATTATTAAAAGGATGCAGAGGCAGATAATTAGCGGGCAACGGAATCTCTTCACGTTGATAAAGATCCATATATTCCTGGTCGGCAACCCGGGGATCGTGAGGACAGGCAAACGCCAGGTACATGAAAAAAGGCTGTTCATTCTTCTTCTGCAGAAACTCAATCGCATTATCAACGATCTCTTTACCAGGCTGCCCCAGCATCCGGGCCTGATTATCATTCAGATATTTCGACTGATCAAAGCGTTTATGAATTTCCGCCGCCGTATTTCCTTTTTTTCCATGATGGTAAGTGTAGTATCCGGCTGCTTTCATGGAATCCGGGAAATTCGGTTTATCAGCAGAAGCATAGCGTCCTGTCCAGCGAAAGTAAGTTCGCCCACTGAGCAGCATATTTCGACTGCAGACACAAACGGCACCGGAATTACTCCCCAGGCAATATGCATTGTTGAAGACAAAGCCACTATGAACCAGCTGATCCAGGTTGGGAGTCTTGATCAGGGGATTACCCAAAGCATGAATCGTGTCCGCACGTTGATCATCCGTGAATAAAAACAGGACATTCGGTTTTTGTTTTTCAGCAGCAGCCAGGGTACTGCCGGTGAAAACGGTAAAACAGAGTACGAAAAATAAAGCAAAAGAATCTCTGAGCTGAAAACTCATGAATGCCTCCAAGATTGAGCGTCAATTTGGTATCCTGAAAGTTGATTGATCATCGATCGAATTTAACCTGTTCAATATATAGCAAGGAACGACCAAATGCCAGAAGCAGCCCCTCCCGCAGTTTATGATCCCGTCAGCATGATCAAGCCGAAACGAAAAATTACCGGGATTTCTGCCGTTCTGCTCCCGTATCTGGAATCGGGTGAAATCGACCGCGATTCACTCTCCTCTCATATTTCACGGACTGCCGAAGTCGGGATCACACCTGCTGTGAATATGGATACAGGTTACGTCAATCTGATCGATGAACCGACCTTTATTGAGGTCTTGAAGGTCACGCAACAAACCCTGAGTGGCGGCCCGTTTGTCGCGGGAGCCTTTGTCTCCGATCAACCCGGAGCCGCTTTTGACGCCGCCGGTTACCAGAGAAAAATTGACCTGATTCAGTCTCATGGGGGAACTCCTGTGATCTTCCAGTCGTTTGGCCTGGTAGAACAGTCACCCGATCAGATTATCGCCTCTTACCAGACCATCGCCGAAAATACCGACCGTTTTATCGGCTTCGAATTAACCCGTGATCTGGCGGCGTTCGGTTCCGTTTACGACCTGGATACCTACGAAGCACTCATGGAAATTCCCCAGTGCATCGGTGCCAAGCATTCCTCTTTTCATCGGGAACCGGAATGGGAACGCCTGCAGCTGCGTGACGCGAAACGCCCCGATTTCAAAGTTTTCACGGGCAACGACTTTGGCATCGATATGATCCAGTACGGCAGCGATTACCTGCTGGGCTTGAGCACCTTTGCCCCTGATCTGTTTGCCAGACGCGATGCCCTCTGGGCTGCCGGCGATCCCGCCTTTTATGAACTGAACGATCAACTGCAATACCTGGGCTACTTCACTTTCCGCAGCCCTTCCCCCGCTTATAAGCACTCAGCGGCGCAGTTTCTCTATTTGCGGGGCTGGATTAAAACAAACCAGACTCACCCCAACAGTCCGACCAGACCCGAAAGCGATATCGAAGTATTGCGAGAATTGGGACAGCGACTCAATGTCATTGATTAATCAAAAACTCCCCATTACCGAACCAGTAATGGGGAGTTTATTTTATTTTCAATGATCAATCCGGATCACGAATCAGCCAGAGGCTCTTTCTTTTCGGTGATCACAGGGAGTTCCTGTGATTTTTCAGCATTGATCTGAGTATATTCCTGCCATTTTTCTGGAACATTGTCCTCATGAAAAATCGCCTCAACCGGGCATTCAGGCACGCAGGCTTCACAATCGATGCACTCATCGGGATTGATGTATACCATTGATTCCCCTTCGTAGAAACACTCTACGGGGCAAACCACGACACAATCTGTATATTTGCAATTGAAGCAAGCCTCTGTAACCACGTGTGCCATGAGTTTTCCTTTCTGGACATTGCTCTGAAAAATAGGCAAAAACTGCTCGAAGCCTTTTCAGAAATTATAGGCTTCTGCTATCAAAAAACTACCAGCCCTGCAAAAACTGCCTTTTTAAAAGGACCGGCAGAAGTGGTATTTAGTGTTATATAGTCGATTTGGGAATATTGTTTCAACCTCGAACTCTCGATTCATATTAGATCTCGCAAAATCACGTGTCAAGACTGCAAAAATCTCTCTAAATCTTGAGTATGCTACTACTATCGGCAATCGCCGGAGCAATCATTGGCTGATTGCCGAATTCGCTGTCTGAGGCCGTTTTGAGCCCCGAATCACACGATCCAGTTTTCAGTTCGACACATATTGACACAAACGGGTTCTCAACCTAATCTACCGACGAAATATCGATCTACGATTGAGAATTCCAGGATGGAACCCCCCTCAAGAGAATCGATCTCTCAATGTCTAACCTGATAATTTGGTGTACCAAATCTCTCAAAACTACCAGTTTGACCGGTTTTTGAGCACGGAACTCCCCGGATTCCCATAGCGAATGGAGTCGCTGAATGACAAACAACACCCCCACCCCAGTCCCTTTCATCAATCTTGTCGCACAATACCAGAGAATCAAATCGGAGGTTCAGGAAGCGGTCCTGAAAGTATTCGATGACCAGGCCTTTGTCCTGGGTGACGAAGTTGCCGAGTTTGAGTGTGATATTGCCGAATATTGCGACTCCCGAAATGCGATCGGGGTTGCCTCAGGTACAGATGCCTTACTGCTGGCTCTAATGGCATTGGAAATCGGTCCCGGTGATGAAGTCATTACCAGCCCCTTTACCTTCTTTGCAACGGGCAGCTGTATTGCTCGCGTCGGTGCCACCCCCGTGTTTGCAGATATCGATCCAGTCAGCTTCAATCTCTGTCCGGAATCCATTGAAAGCAAAATCACGGATCGGACGAAAGCCATCATGCCCGTCCATATTTTCGGGCAATGTGCCGACATGGAGCCGATCTGGCGCAATGCGGTTCGCAATGGCATTCCCGTGATTGAAGACGCAGCCCAGGCGATTGGAGCCGAATATCGTGGACGCCGTGCAGGCGTCCTGGGTACGGTTGGTTGCTTCAGTTTCTTCCCAACCAAGAATCTGGGTGGGGCCGGTGATGGCGGATTAGTAACAACAGACGATCCAGATCTGGCAACACGCATCCGACGATTACGGGTTCACGGCGATCTGGGCGGCTACCAGCATGCCGAAATCGGAATCAACAGCCGACTGGACGCGCTGCAGGCAGCTGTTCTGCGTGTCAAACTGCGTCACCTTGATCAGTGGACGACAGAGCGTCAGGAAAACGCCAGACGATACAATGCCCTGTTCCGACACTATCAACTGCTGGACTGTGTCGAACCTCCGACAGTTCTCCCCGATCGACGACACGTTTACAACCAGTACAGTGTCCGGGTGAAGGGGGGCCAACGGGACAAAGTGCTGCAGGATCTACGCGAAAAGCAGATCGGTTGTGCGATCTATTATCCGCGTCCACTCCACTTGCAGCAGTGTTTTGAATACCTGGGCTGCAAACCAGGCGATCTTCCTCAAACGGAACTGGTCACCAGCGAATGTCTGGCCCTGCCGATTTTCTCGGAATTGACGGAAGTTCAACAGGAAACCGTAGTTCGTGGAATCGCTCAAAGTCTGGGACGGCTCTCTTCGCCGCAATTCCCCACGCTGTATTCAGATACACCGCAAATCTCAAAAGCGGCCTGAACCGAAAAAACGAACCAAACCTCATACTTTATCCCACAGGTTTCATCTCGAAATCTGTGGGATTTTTTTATGGCTCATGACAGCCAGAGATCGCCGCCTTTCAAAACAGGCACCAGACTCAACCTATCTTACATAACCGGACAATCAGTCGTTGCACCACTCGAAAAATCATTAAAAAAGGGAGGGAATTTCCACCTGAATGAGATTCGTCGTGTAGATTTAAGGAGATGAAATTAATTTCCTGCATTGATGTGCAAAGCATCCACGACATTATCCAAACTCCTGCCATAATACTGATTCTGATCGGCAGTTAAGGAGATCACATGCCGACTCGATTTCGAAGTACAACAATTCGATTGCTGGTGGCCTTGATTCTCAGTGGCCCTGCTCTGGCTCTGTTACGCGCGGAGGAAGCCCGCAAAGAACCTGACCCGACTGCCAGTAAGACGGCGATTGCCCTCAATTACTGCCGTGCCTCATTCTACCGAATCAAGAAAGCGGGCACTAAAGAGGTCATGTTCGAAGAGCGGGAAAAGATTCTGAATAATCTGAATCTGAACGGTATCGGAGACGAGAAAGTCGTCAAACTTTACTCTGCTGTTCTGGACGAAATCGGTCAGGTGGAGATCGCGGAGCAGGAACGCGAATACTTCAAGAACAAGCACAAGTATCAGGCACGTCAGAAAATCGCCACCAATGCGCTCGCATTAACAACGGATGTGTTAACGCTGCAGTTCGGCAGTGCCATCCGCAACGGGGCCAACAGCTGGTGGGATTATCGTAATGTCGAAGCCCAGAAAGATCTGGATCTCTGGAAGGTCGATAAAGAACGGATGGAAGCGGTCATTTCCCGCTCCACTCTGTTTCTGGATACATTCTGGAAACTGGCTCAGGAAAAGAAGATTCCCGATGACTGGTTGATTCGTGACGACGACCTTGAGACCCTGGATCAGGCGATGCAGGAGCCGAACCCGCGCGTTCGTCTGCGAATTTTAAAACGCCTCGAACGCTTTATGAGCCATTACCCGCCTTACTGGTATTATGTGGCACGCACACAACAGGCTCAGGGGCAGCTGTTTGCCGCCTCTCATACTTACACAGAACTCGCAAGTCTGGGTGATGGTTACTTCCGCCGTGATGATATGCTGGCATCAGGGACTGCAAATCTCGCCTGCATCCGCGATTACCTGGGACAGCCGGACGCTGCGAAAATGGCGCTCAAATCCCAGACCTACTCCAGCGACGTCTGGGAAGCGAACCTGCTCTGCTCGCGCATCCTGCAGAAATATCAGCAGTCTGAAGAAGCGGAAGAGGCAATTCTGCGGAATCTGGATGTCGATCTGGAAACAAACCAGAGTTCGGTCGCTTTACTTTCACTCTATTATGCCACGAACGATAAAACGAAAATGATGGCACACTTGAACCAGCCCAAAATCGTTCAGGCTGTTCCAGTGCCAACGTTAATTCAATGTGCCATGTTCCTGGGAGCAGATAAAATGCCGCCTGTGGCTGCTTCTCAGATCGCCTCTTCGCTCTACGTCTACCCACAATTGCATTTTGGGGCAGATGATATCGTGATTGCCTCCACCGGTAACTGGCATCTGCATATGTCGAATGCAGAATTGATCATGGCGAATAAAACTTATACGCGTCCAAGACTGGCAGCCGGCAAAAATGAAATACACGCCCGCTTTGAGCGCGTGGCAGAATTCGGGAACCCACTCGGAACGATGAATGTCGCCTACTCGCAACCCAGGCTGCGATTGAAGTACCCCGATGGATCCAGCCTGGAACTGATGCTCTCAACGGCGCCACAGGATCGTACCCAGCCAGACTCTGGTAATCTGTTGACCGCGCTTAAGGCACCCACCGGCCAACATTACCGGATCGTGGGAGCAGAAATTCAGGGACAGACGATCGCGTTTAACAGGAATGCAATTGAAGATGACGGCCGACGCATTGTGCGGCAGAGCCCTGTACGTCCTGCTGATGCACCGCAGATGTCACAAACCGGCCCTCAGCCGCAACTCAATCTGGAGCAGCAGCAATTGCAGGCACAGTCCGCTCCGAAACTGCCAACACTGGCAATCCCGGATCTTTCTACTCCCGAGTTACCTGCGATCCCGAATTCTCCGCCCCCGATCCCGGCACTCTCCTTTGATCTCGAAGACGATGAAGTACCTTCAGTGCAAAAGAAGAACAAAGGGACCGTGGTCAGTTTTCCTGCTCCCCCAGAAGAGACGAATGTACCGTAAAACAGCTGATTTCAGGGAGTTTGCTGCTGGGGAATTAGAAAAGTACGCACAGAAATAGTAGTCATCTGGTCCGGTCTCCGGTATGATACCTACAGAGATCCGTGAGCCTGAACAAGATTTCGGGCGTTTTCGAAATCGCAATAAATTGCAAAACCTGTTCGCCGCGCTTTGGATTGACTGCGAACCCCACGTGCCTGAGCTTCACAATGCTGCCTCCTGAAAATGAGATTTCACAGACTTCTGCGTCGGAAGTCACTATGCTCCCCCTGATTACTGATTTGACCCGCGATCAGCTTGCGCAATGGTGCATCGATCACGACTCATCATCCTATCGTGCGGATCAGATCCGGCGTTGGATCTTCACCAAACGCGTCAATGACTTTGATGCGATGCATGATATCTCCAAGAAGTTTCGGGACCTTCTCAAGGAAAACTTTCGACTCTTTTCGACCAGCGTCGTCAAGCATCAGACCTCTAAAGATCGCACGGAAAAACTGCTGCTCGAACTGCACGACGGGCATCACGTCGAATGCGTGCTGATGCGGGAACCCAAGCGAAATACCGTCTGCATCAGTACTCAGGTCGGCTGTGCCATGGGCTGTGTCTTCTGCGCGAGCGGATTACTGGGATTAACCCGAAACCTGACCATGGGGGAAATCCTGGAACAGATTTTGCGCCTGGATCGAGTGATCGGGGAAGAAGAACGCATCTCAAATATCGTGGTCATGGGAATTGGAGAACCACTGGCGAACCTGGCCGCTCTGATCCCCGCACTTGATACTTTGAATCACAAAGGGGGCATGGGTATCGGAGCCCGCAAAATCACTGTCTCTACCGTCGGGCTGCCTGCTAAGATCCGCGAACTGGCTGACGTCAACAAGTCTTACATCCTTGCCGTCTCGCTGCATGCTCCCAATGACACGCTGCGTGATCAGATCGTTCCCACGAATAACAAAATTGGCATTCAGAAAATCCTGGATGCCACTG
>JAGQQP010000016.1 GCA_020426085.1 Planctomycetaceae bacterium
TGATTGGAACCTGGACCACAGAAGATGAAGGCGTCACATTGAAGACCGTTTATCGCTGGTTGCCGGGAAAGAAATTTATCGAAAGAACGTTTAGCGCCAGTGCTGGTAAAAAAACGCAACAGATGGGGGTTCAGATCATCGGTATCGATCCACTGAGTGGCGATATCATGTCATGGACCTTCAACACTGATGGGAGTCATGCCATTGGGATCTGGATGCCTGTCGAAGCTGGCTGGGCAATTGAATCTCGCGGTGTCATGGCGAACGGCATGCTCACGAGTGCCAATAACATTGTGACCAAAATCGATAAAAATGGTTGTCGCTGGCAGTCAGTGAATCGGTTTGTCAATGGTGTTGAGTTACCAGATGCGCTCGAAGTCGTCTCCAAACGAGATTAGCTTCCAGGGACAAACGCTCGTTAAAATAAAATAGAAATCATTCTGGATATGGGGATATTAGATATGAGATTATTCATCACATTGATCGCTGTAACAGCAGTCTGCTTTTGTAATCCTGAACTTTCGCAAACCTGGGCTCGTGGCGGGTTTGGTGGAGGTGGTTTCCGCGGTGGTGGAGGCGGATTCGGAGGAGGCGGTGGCTTCGGAGGTGGAGGCAACTTTCGCGGAGGCGGAGGTGGTGGTTTCGGCGGAGGTGGTTTTGGTGGCGGCGGAGGCTTCGACGGTGGTGGCGGTTTCCGCGGTGCCGGTGGCGGTGGACTTGATGGAGGTGGTCGCGATTTTGGCGGGAACGGTCTGAATGGTGCAGGCGGAAATCTGGGCGGTGGAGGTGGTTTTGATGGGAGCCGCTTTGCCAATTACGGCAGTCGATTTGATACCACCAGCCGCTTCAATGATAAAAGTGGATTTGATTCGAATTTTATGAACCAGGCACGTTCATTTGATCAGTCTCGAGGAAATAATTTTGACCGGGGAAATTTGAACCAGTTCGGTGGCAATGGAGACCGAGGCTTCCGGAATTCGGGCTCACTGAATGTCGGGGATATGAATTTCAATAATCGTCCGACTCAGCAGGGGCTCAGTAATTTTCTGGGTCTGCCTTCTGATGCCGGGCACAATGCGGTGACCAATTCTCATCCTTATGTGCAGGATTTTACCGGACGCGATACGATCAACCGATCTATCAGCTCCGGGTCCGGTTCTGGAAATATTTATCATGGTCCCAATGGTGGGATCGCAGGAGAGGGGACTTATACGGGACCTCGCGGAAATACCATCACTGGTGGTGGTGCCATTGGTCCCGATGGTGGTCACGCTGCCGGTGGAACCATTGACGGGAAGAACGGCGGTACTGCGACCGGGGGACGCGTTGTTGGTCCTGATGGCGGATCAGCCGCTGGTGGCAGAGTTGTCGGTCCCAACGGTGGTAGTGCTGCGGGAGGACGTGTTGTCGGTCCGGATGGTGGTAGTGCGGCCGGCGGACGTGTGGTCGGTCCGAATGGTGGAAAGGCAGCCGGTGGAGTTGTCCGCGGACCTGGTGGAGGAGGAACGGCTGGTGGTGTGATTCGTGGCCCGAATGGGGGTTTCGCTGCTGGTTTTGTTCATGTTCCACCTTCAACCCGGTATTACCATGGTGTGGTGATTCGCGGTGGATTTGCTGGTTACGGGATGTATTATCCAGGTTGGTATGCTGCTCATCCAGGTGTCTGGTATGTTCCCGGCTGGCCGGCTGGTTATGCCTGGAGTGTCTGCACCTGGGACTCGATGATGGCCTGGCTGACGTTGGCCAATTCACAGCCGCTTTATTATGACTACGGTAATAATGTGGTCTACCAGGATAACAGCGTCTACGTGAATAACCAGGATGTTGGTACCGCAGAAGAATACACTCAGCAGGCCAGTCAGCTGGCTTCGCAAGGCGCTTCTGCAGATGTCAGCGATCAGAAAAACTGGATGCCTCTTGGCGTGTTCGCCCTGTCACCGAGCGGGCAGACGAAATCTGATTCCGTTGTGGAACTGGCCGTCGATGCGCAAGGTATCATTCGTGGCAATTATACTGATACGAAAACCAATAAAACCCAGCAGGTTGAAGGTTCCGTAGATAAGAAAACGCAACGAGCCGCCTGGACGGTTGGTGATGATAAAAATACCGTCTATGACACAGGCATCTATAACCTGACCAAAGACGAAGCACCACTGCTGGTGCATATCGGGAAAGATGAGACTCAGCAATGGCTCATGGTTCGTATCACTCAGAAGGATAAAGATAAGTCATCAAGTACTTCCGCCAGTGAGTAATCACAGTGGATTCTAAAACTTGACGCGTGCTCTTTCACAGAGCTGGTCATTTTGGACCAGCTCTGTTTTCGTTTCTGCAGGCCACTTTATTTCTTGATAGGTGCCAGGTAATCAATGCGATAGTCTTCCGGAAAGGGGAGTACAAAATTGGCTTCGGCCCAGGTTTGCCACTTCTGGTTGAGTTGCTTTACGACCTCCGGATGCTTTGCTGCCAGATCATTCAGCTCTGTACGATCCACGGAAATATCATATAACTCCCACGGACCACCGCGCAGTGCCGAGAGTTTCCAGCGACCTTCCCGGATGGCCCGGTTACCCTGGTGTTCAAAATAAAGTGTGCGTTCCTGCTGGGGGAAATGATTGATAGGAATCAGGAGACTCTGTCCGGGCAGGGGGAGTGTTTTTACGCCATTCCACTCAGCAGGGTAGACGATTTGCGCCGCCGTCAGCAGAGTGGGGACAATATCGATAATATGGGCGGGTGTTGAAACAATGGCTCCCTGCTGCTTAATCTGTGCAGGCCAGTGTACGATGCCAGGCGAAGCGATACCCCCTTCGTGATTATAGTGCTTATAGAGTCTCCAGGGAGTATTCGAAGCGTTTGCCCAGCCGGAACCGACACTGTGGTGGGTGTCCGGGCCTCCCATCTTTTCGAGTTGATCTCCCCAGTAGAGGGTATTATTTCGGCTGGACCGGATATCAAATCCAAAAGGATCCCATTCTGCACAGGCACCGTTATCGGAAGTGAAAATGATCAACGTATTCTCCAGCTCATTGTTCTGCTTGAGGCTGGTCAGGACACGTCCGATATTCTGATCCATACGATCTACCATCGCAGCAAAAATTGCCATGCGTCGTGCCAGATCTTCTCGGCGGTCGGTGGGTAGTGAATCCCAGGCAGGATTCACACGGGCTTCTGCTTCTCCCCAGTCCCAGTATTGTGAACGGGGGGAAAGCTTCGTTTCCGGCGGCACGATTCCCAATTTCTTCATACGAGCCAGTCGTTCTTCGCGGATTTGATCCCAGCCCACATGGTAGCGATCAGCATACTTGCGAATTTCTTCTTTGGGGGCATGCAGAGGAAAATGGGGCGCGTTGAAAGCCAGGTATAAAAACCAGGGTTGTTCCGGGTTATGTCTCCCCATGCGCAGAAAATCGATCGCGTAATCGCCGAGTGCATCAGTGCCATAGAATTCCCCCCTGGGATAGGTGTGAGTTGCCTGGGAGGCGGGGAGTCTGGTGAAGTGATTTACGTCCCAGAACGTTTTAGCGCTGACCAGAGTGCCATAGAATTGCTCGAAACCAAATTTGGTTGGATCTTCGGTTCCCAGATGCCATTTTCCGGAGAGGAATGTGCGATAGCCTCCCTGTTGCAGGATCTGGGCAACAGTAATGGCCTCGTCGGAGATGTGTCCCTGATACCCGCGCTGGTTCAGATTACGCGTCATATGACCGAGCCCGATCCGATGCGGATATTGACCAGTCATGATCGTTCCACGCGACGGACAGCAGCGACCCGTATTATAAAACTGGGTCAGTCGAACTCCCTTAGCGGCCAGAGAATCCAGATGAGGCGTTTTGATTTCACCTCCAAAACATCCCAGATCGCTGTAGCCCAGATCGTCGGCGACAATCAACAGAATATTGGGCTTCCGTTCGGCACTCCAGCCTGACTCTGACCAGCAGAGGCAATTTATGAGTGCGAACAGGGAACAGAGAAACCAGAAACGAAATGAGGGGAGCGCTGGAAATGTCATAGTAAGTGTTCTCTTTTCAGTGAGGCCTGGCTGTCAACAGGGCAGGGCAGATTGTGTTACAGCTTTCAGTTTTCTGTCAGAACAGCAGTTTGATCATGCAGCTTACACGCTCTGTAGTGCTGGTTCCAGAAGGAGTCTCAGATTTCTATCGAGCCTGTTTTGAGCTGAGACAGGGTTTGTGATGATGTTGCAAATAATCATCAGATTTCGATTTCCGTGTTTGACAAGATATATGTGTAAGCTAGGATAGGGTAAATGCGTTGAGTGCGGCAGTTGTTGGATTGCCTTGCAAAGAGAAGCTCCGCAGCCAGAAATATCATGTGTCGTGTACATATTTTGAGATAAAGGGTTACAAAGATGAAACTGCAGAAGTCTATTACGAGCAAGGGCTTGCTTTGTCTTCTCACACTCTTTTTGGTGGTGAATTATGAATCTCAGGCTCAAGAAGCACCTGCCAAAAAACAAGCCACTTCTACCGCACGTCAGAAGTATGCTGCTTTGATGAGCGAAGCTCACAAAGCCCGTCTGGATCAGCATTATGCGAAATACTATAAGGCCACACTGGGTGTCGTTTGCACAGATGCTTCCGGGCCATTGGCTGCCCATTTGACCAACGGGGCACCCGACTGGTGGACCGGTGTTGGCACCAATCTCGACGGAAATCCAGGCTACGGAGTTGTGATTATGCACGTTGCTCCCGGATCTCCAGCAGATCAGGCAGGATTAATGAAGTACGATATTATTCTGTCATTCGGCAGTCATCGTCTGGCTTCCGTTCGTCAGTTGAATTCGCTGCTGGCCAAAGCTCAACCGGGGCAGGACGTCAAGCTTTCTGTCATCCAGGTAGGAGAACAGGGAGCCGTCAGCACCGTTGATGTCACACTTGGCTGGTCAGAACGGATCAACGCTCCTGCTCAGGGGAATCCTCCACGGACGTTTACCCCTCAGTATCCTTCCGCTGCTAATTTTGGAAACGATGATGAATATCTCGTCAATCCTAAAGCACCTCTGCAGTATCAGTATGCTGCACCTTATGAATATGCTCCCAAACTGGATCCATCGGTCCCCATGGATTTCGGAACAACTCCGATGAAATAATGCGAAGTCAAGCATTCAGATTTTACTACCAGACAGGCGAGACCGTATGACGGTGTCGCCTGTTTTTTTTATGGAGTTTACAGGCAATATGCTGGCGTGCCTTAATGATGTAAATCTGAAGTGATCTGCGTGAGAAAACATGAACTGAATCCCATTTGTAACAGGCTATCGTGAGGAATAAGGAGCCGTAATCAGTAAGAGAATCAGTGAAAACAGGTTGCAGAACTGGAATAACACGTTATTTTGATGTAAACTGGAATTCTCTGACTTCAATGAGAGCAAAGGAGGCCATGCAGCAAACGTGACAAGAGCACTGCAGAGGGAAAAAAAACGGAAAACTGGTCTGCCTGTTATAGGTTGGCGAGAGTGGATCAGTCTGCCGGGGCTGGGAATTGATAGTATTAAAGCAAAAGTAGATACTGGCGCGAGGTCGTCGTCTCTGCATGCTTATGATTTACATCAGTTCGAGCGAGACAATGAAAAATGGATTCGTTTTAAGGTCCATCCCGTGCAACGGAAAACGCGCGAGGTAATTGTCGCTGAAGCACCGATTTTTGAATTCCGTTCTGTGCGCAGTTCCAGTGGAAAGGCGAGTCTGCGGCCCGTCATCGTCACGAATATTGAATTGCTGGGAGTCAACTGGCCAGTTGAATTAACGCTCGCCAATCGAGATGAAATGGGCTTCCGAATGCTGCTCGGTCGTGAAGCATTTCGTCGACGTTTTTTAGTCGACGCCGGACAGTCTTACTATGGTGGGAAGCCGCAACAGGTTAAAAGGCCAAAACCGGTTTAGACAATTAAACAATAACCGTTCAGGCGACAAAAGGATATTTCATGAAACTTGCAATTCTTTCATGCAGCCCCAGGTGTTACAGCACGCGGCGTCTGCGGGAAGCGGCAGAACAACGTGGTTTTCAGATCAAAGTTTTGAATACACTCAAATTTGCCATCGACCTCAAACAGGGGGAACCCGATCTCTATTTCCGCCAGAAGTCGATTTCTGATTATGACGCAGTCCTCCCTCGAATCGGAGCCTCCATTACCTATTTTGGTACAGCCGTGGTCCGGCAGTTCGAGCAGATGGATATTTTTTGCGCGAATTCTTCTTCCGGCATTACCAATTCTCGTGATAAACTTCGCAGTCTCCAGATTCTGAGTCGGCATCAGATCGGGATTCCGCAGACGACGTTTGTCCGTGATAAAAAAGACGTATTACCCGCCATTGAACGTGTGGGGGGGGCACCGGTGGTGATCAAACTTCTGGAAGGGACTCAGGGGATCGGGGTGCTCCTGGCCGAATCTGTGAAATCAGCGGAAGCCATCATTGAACTCCTGCAAAACCAGAAGCAGAACGTTTTGATTCAGAAATTCGTGGCCGAAAGCAAGGGGCGTGACATCCGCGCCTTCGTCGTGGGAGACCGGGTTGTCGCTGCAATGCGGCGCGTAGCGCAGGGGCAGGAGTTCCGCAGCAATGTGCATCGTGGAGGCCTGACGGAACCAGTGATCCTTGATGAAACCTATTGTAAAACAGCGGTACGCGCAGCGCAGATTATGGGCCTGCGGGTTGCCGGCGTTGACATGCTGGAAGGGAAAAATGGGCCACAGATCATGGAAGTCAATTCTTCGCCTGGACTGGAAGGAATTGAGAAATGCACCCAGCTCGATATCGCCGGTGCGATAGTCGATTACATTTCGGCTCAAGTTGACTTTCCTGAGATTGATCTTCGTCAGCGGCTTACCGTCAGTCGTGGATATGGGGTGACTGAAATTCATATTCCGGAAGGTTCAGAATATGTAGGGAAAGCCATTAATGAGTCTGGTCTGCGTGACAAAGACATTAACGTTTTGACCCTCTATCGTGGTACAACGGTGATTCCCAACCCCCGTTCCGATCGGAAATTGGAATCACACGATCGATTGCTCTGTTTTGGTAAGCTGGAACTGATGCGCGATCTGGTTCCTTCGAAAACACGCCGAAAACGTCGTCCGAAAGTTCAGGATCTTCCCGACTTGCCCGTGGCTGTAGAAGTCCTGTCTGACGCCGTCAAGGAGACCGCTGAATCAGCACGGTCGGGAAGGAATTGACGACACACATGACGAAACCGCGACGACGTAAGCCAATCGATCAATGGAACGGTGAATCTATTCCGGCTGGACAGTCGCGCGACGTCAAGCTGGCTGTCAGCGAAAGCTACAGCAGTATGAATGTCAAAATTCCCATTCACATCCGACGTGCTGAGGAAGACGGGCCGGTAGTATTTGTAACAGCTGCATTGCACGGCGATGAGATCAATGGCACGGGGGCGATTCGAGAGCTGATTCAGGATGTCGACTTTCATCTATTGAGAGGCTCGGTCATTCTGGTTCCGGTGCTCAATATTCTGGCTTTTGATCGGCACTCCCGTTATCTGCCTGACCGTCGCGATTTGAATCGTTCTTTTCCCGGTTCATCAAACGGGAGTCTTGCCAGTCGTATGGCAAGAATCATCTTTGATGAAATTGTCTCCCGCTGCGATTATGGCATCGATCTGCATACTGCTTCGGTACGCCGTACGAACTACCCCAATGTTCGCGGGGATCTGAGTAATCCTGAAGTGAGCCGTCTGGCGAAGGCTTTTGGTTCGGAAGTCATTATGAATGGCAAGGGGCCAGCAGGCGCATTTCGTCGTGAAGCCTGTAATATCGGATGTCCCACTATCATCATGGAAGGGGGGGAAGTCTGGAAAGTCGAACCAGGGATCGTCGAGTCCGCAGCGCGGGGAGTCAGAAATGTCCTGCGCGATCTGCAAATGCTGGATGGCGAACCGGAATCTCCCGATTATCAGGTCATTGTTGATAAATCGACGTGGGTCCGTGCAGAGCGGGGCGGCTTCCTGAAATTCCATGTCAAACCTGGTGACATTATCGAAAAGGATCAGCCACTGGCGACCAATACCACTCTGCTGGGGCGAGAGCGCAGCATGCTGTATGCCCCCTTTGATTCTGTCGTCATCGGTATGACCACTCTGCCTGCGATCAGTCCGGGTGAGCCCATCTGCAACCTGGGAATGCTGCCTGAAGGAACCAAACCGTCACAAATCCGTCGTTTTCGACGTGAGGAAGGCGGGCTGGAAGGTCAGGTTGTGGAAGAGCTGTCTACCAACCTGGTGGTCGTAGAACCGAGCGACGAAGCGACACAGCTTCATTTTGAACAATATCATCACCGTGATTCAGACTCACACCCTGAAACCGGTGAGCCATCTGCGGCTGAATAAATTCCAGATTCAGAGAATTTGATCCCGATTTCTCCAGAGGTCTTCTGCAGAGATCTGACTGGATCTCTGCAGTTCGACTTTCTGAGTGGGATCAATGGTGGATCCAGTTCGGCCTGGTTCGCGTTCAAATAATGCCTGTAAGCTTTACTTTGACGTTAACTCAAAATCGAAGCTGTTCTTCCCATCCACGACTTCTTTTTTCAGTTCTGATTTCGTGTTATAGCGTTCCGGGATGGGATCTTTTTTGAATGTATCTTTGGGTAATTTGATTGCTGCGACGCCATCATTTTCACCACGAAACGTTTCGATCGGTAAAGTTTGAGAGATGCCCCCATCGTCATCACTGTTTTGGGTGGGAACAGGTCCCCCCGTGATGATACTGATTCTATGCGGGCCAAGAAGTGCGCCTTTCGCATTTTCTTTGAATAGTAAAGTGTATTTTCCCGATGAATCTGTTCGTCCGGATGATGGATTCCCTTTATCTGGAGAAAAGATAACGACTACGTCTGCCAGGGGCTTGCCATCCATTGTCACCACACCTGAAACGGGGGCCAGTTTTACTTGATCCCCCCCTCCTGAACATCCCATGCAGCACACCAGTAAGGCAGCCGTGGTGAGCTTGAAAAAGATACCTGCCTGCATCATTTTTTGAGTTAATTTTGTTTCTGTTTGCATTAAAATCAGTTTCCGGTAAAAAAATCTGAAACCCGGTTGCACCGAAGTGGTGTAACCGGGTGAATCAATTTCAGAAAGCGGGATTAGAATTCGCCGATCACATTCTTGTCATTGATGGCAGTCAGATAAATCAGAGTTTCGCCATCAATATTTTCGCTGACAAATTGCACGCGACCATCACCCAGCAGAAAATGACAGCCCCCTGTATGCGAACTGCTTAACGTCCATGCATATTTCAAGCCATCGGTCTGGTTAATACCATTAATCAGGTAAATTGTGGACGGGATGGGAGCCGTCGAAGATCCCTGCCAGTTTCGGACCAGCGCTGTGTGCCAGTACCAGTCGGCGTAATTACCGGCTGTGGCGGTATTGGCTGGTACCCCACCAATCCAGATTGCGCCGGATGCCCGGTCTTCCGTTGTGCGTTCACCAATAACCAGTACATTGCTGACGCCATCTGTAATATCCCGGATTCTGGTAACCGCATGGTTATTCCAGGCTGACGAATATCCTTGTGTGGTAGACGCTGTCAGGTAGCGGGAAGGTGAATACAAGGCTGGATAATTGGATTTACCATACGAGTTGATATTCGTATTGATACCTTCCATCGGATCTGACGGGCAGTTAAAAGCCGGGATGACCAGATTGACTACGGAGGGCTGAAGTACCACACCTGCTTGAGTACGCCAGGGGCCATTCATATCGATCTGGTTATATATGTTAGTCTGATCCATAAATGGCAGCAGCATCACGCTATAGCCTATATAGCTTTCAGTGGGGATATCACCGGCCACAGTACGGGCACTTTCTACCTGCATCTGTGGGAAACAGCGGTGTGTTTCGTGATAGTTATGTAATGCCAGGCCTAGCTGTTTCAGGTTGTTTTTACAGGAGCTTCGGCGTGCCGCTTCCCGCGCCTGTTGCACAGCCGGCAATAGCAAAGCAATTAAAATAGCGATGATCGCAATCACCACCAGAAGCTCGATCAGCGTAAAACCCCGTTTACCATGTAACTGTCTCATCTTTGTCTCCGAAAAGCATTAAAGAAAAAAGAAAAGGAATAAACCAAAATCTTGAATTCTTATCAGGCTTTCAAAGCATCAGAAAGCAGACGCGTACGCAGCAATATTGAGACAGACAGGGTTGGATCAGGACACGCCTCACAAGGAGGCCTAACAGAAAATGCCGGGTATTTAATCTCGTGATAAGAGCGCAAAACTTGTGACTTGAAAAAGAATCAACAGCAGAAGAATTGCGAGTCGGGTATCAGAGATTAAGGGGTGTAGAGAAGACTGTTGATACTGCTTTATTCAAGTGAACTCATCATTTAACACGCGAGTATCGAAATCGTAACGGAGAAAAATTGAGAAATTTTTCGTTTAAACTGGTAACCAGGGATGTCAATAAATGCATTTCCATATCTGACATAGATTTAGGATGTCAAAAAATTTTTAAAAATTTTCAGTTCGGGTCTGGTAGAATTCGGGTAGTCTTCGTTGGTTTCCGCCTGGGAAATATCTTTGACGAAAGAGGGGAGATGGGGTATTGTTGGAACTGGTAGAGGAGTTCATATTCCATTCTCCTGGAGCAGTCGATGAAAATTCCCGTGATTGAAGGCATCATTGACCGTCGTATCCTGGCAAACTACCGGGTGGATCCGGATGCCATGGCTCGCGTTCTGCCGACTCCTTTTCGTCCCCAGTTGATTCATGGATACGCCATTGGTGGCGTTTGTCTCATCCGGCTGACGAATGTGCGACCCCGGTGTGCCCCCTTTTCCTGGGGGATCCGTTCCGAAAACGCGGCTCACCGGTTTGCCGTCGAATGGGAAGCGGACGGTCAGACACATCAGGGGGTCTATGTTAATCGGCGGGATACCGATTCCTGTCTGAATGCCCTGGCGGGAGGTCGGATTTTTCCAGGCACGCATCACCAGGCCCGGTTTACTGTTGAGGAGACGAACGATTGTTTCTCGGTCGAAATGCAGGCCAGGGATGGTCAGGCCCGGATGCAGGTGACTGGTTCCGTAGCGGATGATTTGCCCGCTTCATCCATCTTTTCCTCGGTTCAGGAAGCGTCTGACTTTTTCGAACAAGGGTCACTGGGCTACTCACTCAGCAACAGAGCAGGGCACTTTGATGGTCTGGAATTGAGTTGCCGGGACTGGAAAGCGGAACCGTTACAAATAGAGACCATCGCATCCAGTTTCTTTGATGATCCCGAGCGTTTTCCGCCAGGGAGTGTCGAATTTGACTGTGCCCTGCTGATGAGGGGCATTCCCCATGAATGGCATAGCCGCCAGGATTTGTGTTGCCCGGAAACGCTCCCGATCTGATCGAATTCAACTCAATCTTATAAGGAACACTCGAATGGATGCCCGTGTTTTTCTGACGTTGATCGTTCTTGGACTGGCTGTCTCTCCCGCCAGAGCGGAATCGAACACCCCTTCAGGCCCTGAAGCAGAGCTGCAGGCCCGGGAGGTTCTGCGCGAATGGAGTGAAGAATGCCTGAGCTTCACAGGAGTACGAGGTGAGTTTCTTAGAATAGATTACGATGACGTATTTCAGCAGCAAAAGCATTCCGTGGGTTCATTTGGCTATCTCGGCTCTCAGCATGCTTTCATTCAAGTCAGACCAGCACCCCAAAAACCTGACCCGGACTCATTGAAAAAGAAAAACGATGGGAGTCCTTATGAGTATAAAGAGGGTTTCAGTGATGAATGGCGCTGGCAGAAACCATGGATTAGAAACATTGATCACATGGAAAAAAAGTACGAAGAGTACAAGATTGTCATTCGCCCCCCATCTGATTCAGAGCCGAAATGGTTTGATTTCTGTCTGTACTTCTCGGAGATTGAAAACTTAATGCCGGTTCTGCCTGGTGTTCCTGATCAGGCGAAATTTGATGAGTTTATTTCTGAATCTTATCTGAAGGTCATTGGGGAAAATGATACTCATATCATTATTGCCGGCAAGCCAAAAAATCGAAGACGCGCAGCCAATCTTCGTGAATTCAAGCTGCAACTGGAGAAACGCCCCTGGAGATTAAGGGCGGTACAGTATATTCCCCCATCAGGAAATCAGAGTACCGTTTATCTCTTCTCGAATGTGGAGTTCAATCCGCTGGCATGGGATGAACCCGATCTGAGCGACTACCAGAATCTATATACCCGATCGATATTCGTCCGAGACCCCGAAAAAGGGGAACCCCAATCTTTTGATAAAGAAGCAGAATCACAGCTGTCAGGTATTAGTTTTCTGCTCGCTCTGATTTACTGTTGTTTTAATGAATAGATGAACAATCCCTGCTTATTACTGATTCCATCGCAGGTACGAAAAAATGTCTTACTGAAGGAGGTCCTGGCTTCATCTGCAGAGAAAAGGAATTACGGGGGCTGTTCAAAATCATTCGTGTCAACGATAATGGAATGGTGCACTGTCCCTGCAACTCATTCTCTTAAGGATAACTGATGGAACCGCTTGATCTGAAGGATTTTGAATGGAAAATTGAAGTCCGCCCATTAACGATGGATGACTTCGATGCCCTGGTGGAAATGGAGAAACTTTGTTTTCCCGGCATGCAGACCTGGGGGCGGGAGCACATTGAAAGTCAACTCAAACATTTTCCCGAGGGGCAACTCTGCGTGGAAATCGACGGTCGTCTGGCGGCTTCCTCGTCCAGTCTGATTTTGACGTTTGATCCCAGCCTGGAGTGGCATAACTGGAAAGCGGTTGCCGACGACGGGTTTATCCGCAACCATAATCCCAAAGGGGATACTCTGTACGGGATCGAAATCATGGTCCACCCCGAGTTTCGAGGCATGAAACTCAGCCGGCGACTATACGATGCTCGTAAAGAACTCTGCCGACAGAAAAATCTGACTCAGATGATCATTGCCGGCCGGATTCCCGGATATCATCAGTATGCTGACGAAATGACGGCTCGTGAATATATTGACCGGGTTGTCGAAAAAGCGGTCTACGATCAGGTTTTGACGGCTCAACTGGCGAACGGTTTTTCTGTCCAGGGGCTGATTCCTGATTATCTTCCCTCTGATACCGAATCATGTGGCTACGCGACTTTTCTGGAATGGACGAATCTGGATTATAAGCGCGGTGCCAAGCGTCGCTTTCATCATCCGGTCGAACCAATCCGCATCTGTGTCGTGCAGTACCAGATGCGCTCAATCAAAAATTTCGACGAATTTGCACAGCAGTGCGAATTCTTTCTCGATACCGCCTCCGATTACAAATGTGACTTCATTCTCTTTCCGGAGCTGTTTACCACGCAGTTACTGTCCTGCGTGGAGGCGACCCGTCCCGGTCAGGCTGCCCGTCGCCTGGCGGAATTCACGCCTCAATACCTCGATTTCTTTACGGAAATGGCCGTCAAATACAATGTCAACGTGATTGGGGGCTCACAGTTTGTGGTTGAGCATGGCACGTTGTTTAATTCGTCGTATCTGTTTGGCCGTGACGGGACCATTGGGAAGCAGGATAAGATTCATATCACTCCCAGCGAACGCAAGTGGTGGGGCGTCAGCTCGGGGAACCGGGTTGAAGTCTTCGAAACAGATTGTGGCACGATCGCCATCCAGATCTGTTACGATATCGAATTCCCGGAACTGACCAGAATCGCGGCACAGAAAGGGGCCCAGATCGTATTCGTCCCATTCAATACCGATACGAGGCACGGTTATCTGCGAGTCAGACACTGTGCCCAGGCCCGCTGTGTTGAAAATCACCTGTACGTAGCCATCTCAGGCTGTACGGGGAACCTGCCTTTCGTTGAAAATGCGGACATCCACTATGCCCAGTCCGGGATTTTTACCCCTTCCGATATGGAATTTGCCAGTGATGCGATCGCAGCTGAATGTAATCCAAACGTCGAAACCGTGATCATTCATGACCTCGATTTTGAACTGTTAAGGCGTCACCGTGAGTCGGGCAGTGTGCAGAACTGGAACGACCGCCGAACCGAACTCTACCGGGTGGTTTATCAGGAAGATGGTAACTCATTCGAGATTTAACAATTCGATTCCAGTCTGATCTCGCAACCTGAGCCGTGATTTCTTAAAATCTGGCTCGGACTGCCTGTGGGATCTTACTCAGGCGGAGTAACTGTTTCTCGCCCCGTTGATTTCAGGTGTGCGAATGAGTAATGACAGCGTTTCCAGCGAGCAGACATCCATGCTTGATGCCTATCGTAATACCTCAAAAAAAGTCGGCATGCCCCCCGGTTCTCTGATTCATGTTGCGGATTTCAATGAAGAAGATACGCGAATTTCCGTGATCGACTATGGTCCCATTGATGTCGAAGAGCCCAGCGTGGAAACGGTGGAAGATCTGCTCAAATTCCGGGAAAAGGATTCGATTACCTGGGTCTGTCTGGAAGGTTTGAAAAATGTCGAAATCACCGAGTTGATCGGCAAATATTTTGATATTCATCCGTTAGTGCTGGAGGATATTCTCAATACTCACCAGCGACCCAAATTTGAAGAATACGATCACTACCTGTATATCGTACTGAAAGGTCTTTCCCTGGGGGAGGAGGGGGGCGAGACGGATGAGTTTAATGTCGACTACGAACAGATCAGTATTCTGGTATTCAATGACTTTGTCTTTACTTTTAAAGAGTGGAAGGACGAACTGTTTCTTCCGCTGATTCAACGGATTCGTTCCAGTACCGGCCGCATCCGGTCTCTGGGTTCGGATTACCTGACGTATGCGATTCTGGATAGTATCGTCGATCAGAACTTTGTGCTGTTGGATTCGATGGATGAACGGATCGATGCGATTGAAGCAGAATTACTGTCTGAACCCACTTCAGACACACTGGTATCTATTCAACGGCTGAAGCGGGAATTGATTGATATACGCCGTTCCACATCACCGCAGCGGGAACTCCTGTCGTCGATTCTGCGCTCCGACCATGAACTGATCGGCGAGAAAACTCATATCTACTTTCGCGATGTATTCGACCATGTCCTGAGGATTTCGGAATCGGTCGATTCCTATCGTGATATGCTGGCAGGTCTGCTGGATATCTATGTCTCGAGTGTCAGTAACAAGATGAACGAGGTGATGAAAATCCTGACGGTCTTTGCTTCGATCTTCATACCGCTTACGTTTATCGCGGGGATTTATGGTATGAATTTTGAAGATATGCCCGAGCTTCGCTGGAAATGGTCGTATCCGATCCTTTGGGTCATCTTCATTACGCTGCCTGTGGTCCTGCTGACCTATTTCAAAAAGAAAAAATGGCTGTAAGTCGGTCGGGTAAAAATAAAAAACGCCTCAGAGAAAAAGAAATCTCTGAGGCGTTTTCGATTGGTTAATCAGCAGTTTTGATTACTGATTGTTGATTGTCACTCCTGGCCAGTCGTCCGTACGGAACGGAGTTACGGGCAGGCCCTCTTTATTCTGAACATTACAGATCGGGTTGTCTGCCCAGGCATAGCGAACAGCAGCTGGTTTCATTACCGCATCACTCCAGACTTCGATTTTATCGCTGCCAACAATTTTCGCATTGGCTTTGACAAACTTCTTGTCTTCACCGGCAATGGTGAAACCAATGGGAGTTGTCACGTCGAATGTGTCCAGTCCACCGCCAACATGATCAAAGGTCAGAATCACTTTGTTACCTTTGACTTCCATTGACTTGTAACGGGGACTCTGGTGTACGACTTTCACGCCGTAATCTTTCGCCAGTGCCCAGCGGGCCAGACGCATGGCGACATCCTGTTTGTTTTTGGGATGAATGTCGGAAGCTTCACCCAGATTCAGAATGACGGCTTCTCCGGTGTTAGGGAGCGCATCCATGGTCATGGTCTGTGCTTCACGCAGTTCAGCCCAGTCGCTGTCAGCGGGTTCCGGTTTTTCACTACGGAAGTCAGCCAGTTGGACCCAGTAGAAAGGGAAATCGCCCTGTTTCCATTCATCGCGCCAGTTCTGAATCATGTAGGGGAACAGTTTTCGATACTGATAAGCGCGGTTGGCATTGGACTCGCCCTGGTACCAGATGACCCCTTTAATCCCGTAGCCGATGGTCGGATAGAGCACGCCGTTATAAATGTTGGACGGACGATGATTACCGGTCAACGGATTCCGTGGAGCACGAGGAGCCTGTGGTGCCGCTTTTCCGGCAGCTTTGGCTTTTTTAACGGATTCTTTCCATTGATCCATTCGTTTCTTGTAAGCTGCAAGAGCTTGATCGTGGTTATAGGTCGCTTCAGTCTGTTTCCACTTTTCCAGCATCTCTTTGAAAGCAGGTTCGTCTTCCAGTCGTTTACGATTCACCCAGGCTTCCGCAGAAGATCCACCCCAGGCATTGTCAATCAGGCCGATGGGCACATTCAACGTCTGATAGAGTTGACGACCAAAGAAGTAGCCGACCCCTGAAAAGTTTCTGACAGTCTCGGGAGTACAGGCTTCCCATTGACCATTGAAGTTATCCTGGGGTTCCTGAGTACCAACCTGAGGTACCGATATCAATCGGATTTTGGGATAGTTGGCAGTCATGATTTCCAGATCGGCATCGTTGGATGATCCGACAGTCCAGGCCATGTTGGACTGACCAGAACAGATCCAGACTTCTCCAGAGAGGACGTCTTTCAGTGTGATGGTTTCTTTTCCCTTGATGGTAATTTCATAGGGGCCACCCACTTTGAGCGGTTCGAGTGTGACTTTCCATTTCCCGTTGTCGTCTGCAGTCGCAGAATGGGTCTGTCCATTGACGGTGACGGTGATCTTCTCGCCCGGATCTGCCCAGCCCCATAACGGGTTTTTCTGCCCCTGTTGCAGGACCATGTGGTCACCGATAATTGCGGGGAGTTTGATTTCTGCTTGCGCCAGATTTACATTCAATGCATTCACGGTGATCAGCATCAGCAAAGCGGCTGCAAGTCGTTTCAGAGAGGTACAATTCATTTGTAGTTCCTTGCAGGATAAGTAGAATAGAGAAGTGGTAACGTTCCAAGTCCACTTATAGCTTGATCTGATTGATTTCAGAATTCAAGCGAACCCTTTCAATTCGTGGCATCAAATTCTGTATTTCATTTCTCGTAACTCCGTCAGGTGATTTATGAAACGTCAATTGATGATGACATGGTACTGCGTGATTGCTCTGGTGGGCGTCGCGCCTGTTCAGGCGGAAAACAAAAAAGCAGAGGAAAAGCGTTATGTTATCATTCACGCTGACGATGCAGGGATGTCACATTCGGTAAACCAGGCGACCATCGAAGGCATGCAGAAAGGAATTGTCTCGTCAGCGAGCATTATGGTCCCCTGTCCCTGGTTCAAAGAATTTGCAGACTATGCAAAACAGCATCCGGATCAGGATTTTGGTATTCATCTGACTTTGAATTCGGAGTGGAAAAACTATCGCTGGGGACCGGTTGCTTCGCGCGATCAGGTACCAAGCCTGTTAGACGGGGAACAGTATCTCTGGGACAACGTCGGGCAGGTGATGCAGCATGTAAATGTGAAGGATGCGGAAAAAGAGCTGAGAGCCCAGATCGAGCGTGCCAAAAAATTTGGAGTTCCATTGAGTCATCTTGATACTCATATGGGTGCTGTCGTCAGTCGACCCGACCTGCTGGAAATGTATGTGAATCTGGGGATTGAATACCAGCTACCCGTCCTGTTCGTAAATAATCTGGATCCGAAAAAATATGGCCTGATTGCAGAGAAGGGAAAAGAACTCAAATCGGTTCTGGAAAAAAACGGCTTACCTGTGCTGGATGAACTGGTGCAGTTTTACGGCGAACCCGATTACGAAAAGCGAAAGCGGGCATATCTGGAAAAATTGCGGGCACTCAAGCCGGGGGTGACGCAGATTATTATTCATTGTGGAATTGATAATCAGGAACTGCAGAATATCACCCACAGTTCCTCACGTCGCGACGGAGATCGACGTGTTTTTACCGATCCGGAAGTTATGAAAGAAATCAAGAATCTGGGGATTGAAGTCATCACCTGGAAACAATTTCATGAAATGGCAAAGCAGAAGGTGGCTAAAACGGAATAAACATCAGGTCATCAGTTCTGTTTCTCAATCTGCTTCAACCAGCCTTCCAGCGTGAAATCGGGCGTCCCCTTTTCTTCCGGTTTGAGACATGCCAGTTTTTTCGGATCGATATGCCTGATGTGGAAATCAACCAGCGTCGCCCCCCGTTGATGCAGGTCAGTGCCATACAGCCGCTCGAAGGGAATCTGGTTGGCATCTCCCCAGATCCCGGAGTTGATCGTGGGCAGCTCCCTGATTTCCTGTTCGGTCAGTGCTGGTGTACCTAGCTGCTGATGAATCCAGAGCAGGGCGGCGGGATGTATCATATAAGGCCGGTGTCCTCCTCCCGGTTCAAACCAGCAGTTGACTTTTCCTGCTCCGCCTTGTGACTGAAAAACAGGTGCTGCTGCCTGGACTGCAGACTTTGTACCTCGCCAGGCAGTGCCGTCATCGTCAGAATCAATGATCCAGTCAGCATCGCCGTTCATGACGAGCACAGCACAGTCAGGGGCGGCCAGAGAGAGGAATTCAGACCAGGTACAGGATTCACGCAGCAGCTGATTGGGAACTTTCGTGCAATATTTACTCCGGAGTGTCGCATTGTCATATGCCCAGCCGGAGACAATCGCCATTTTCAGGCGCGGTTCGAGTGCCGCCATCCAGCTGGCAACGGCTCCGCCCAGTGAATTCCCTGCAACGCCGATTCTGGAATGATCGACATCGTCGCGTTCCTCAAGGAAATCAATGCCTCGCATTGTGTCGAATACGAGTTTGCCCATAATGGGACGACCTGCATTCCAGGCGCGTTCGTGGATTGCCCTCGGGTCATGCGCCCGTGTTCCGAGTTTGCCTTGAATGTGGCGTTCCTCTTCGCCAATGGGGTCTATCGCCAGACAGATGAGTCCTGCTTTGGCGTACGCCTGTGCTGCATAATTATATTGCCACTGGCTTTTACTGCCGCCATGACCATAGGTCAGCACGATCGCTGGTGCTCGTTGCTTGATTTTTTGGGGACGATAGACGATCGCAGGAATCCGGGAACCAGGCTCGCTGGTAAAGATCCATTTTTCCATCACGATATCATCGAGAACAATTTCGCCCCGCTTCTCGCTGTTCAATGCCACTTTCTTTTCTGGGATTCCCAGCTGGTCGCGTAGTTT
>JAGQQP010000170.1 GCA_020426085.1 Planctomycetaceae bacterium
AAGAAAAAAATCGGCAAGCCGTAATGACTTGCCGATTTCGAGTTCATCGTATCACGATGACACAAAGCTGAAGCGACTCCTGTCTTCCCTCAAAAGACAGGAACGCCGCCGATAACCCATCTGTGGGTTATGCAGCTTTGCGGACAGGCATTTGCAGAATTTGTGGTTCGGGCTCTTCACAGGCAGCCAGGAAGTTTTCGAAGACCTGCATGTCGAGAGCAGACGCGGAATGATTCTGGGGATGCCATTGCACGCCGACACAGAACCAGTCTTCATCGGGAACTTCGATGGCTTCGATCACGCCATCCGGAGCAGTTGCCGAAACAACAAACATTTTTGATACATATTTGACAGCCATATGATGCTGGCTGTTCACACGAATTTCGCCGGGACCGTACATTTTATCAACGCGGGTTCCAGGTTCGATATTGATGATATGACGCAGGTTTGTTTCCACGCCATCACGATGATACATGGCACCGGGCACATCTTCAGTCACATGCTGGTGTAGCGTGCCGCCACTGATGACATTCATCAGTTGCATACCCGAACCAATTGCCAGCAGAGGCATTTTCATTTCCATAGCCATCGTGCAGACACGACGATCAAAGTCTTCGCGGCGTAAAGGCATAGCGCGGGAAGCGGGGTGTTTTTCAAATCCCAGACGGATCGGATCCAGGTCTAATGCACAACCGGAAAGAATCAGGCCATCCAACTGTTCCAGAAACTGTTTCAGGTCATCGTCATCAGACAGAGGAGGCATCATCACGGGAATACCGCCGGCGTCTGTGACAGAATCATAGTATCCGGTAAAGAACCAGCTTAAAGCCTGAGACTCTTTTTGCTCGGGGCGAAAGTCTCCAGTAATTCCGATCAAGGGTTTTTTAGACATCGAATCCATCCTTCACTTCAGTGCACTTCCTGTGCGGTCAAAAAACAGTTGGGGGCTAAACGGGATTTCCCCAAATTCAGCGGATGGAAGGAAGCGATTTGCGTAGAGACTCGCATTCGAAGTGCGTTCGAGCGGATGAAATATCCCCCCTATCGAACGAATTGAAATAGAATCCATTCTCTTTTAGCGGTCCGTTCCTTCGGTCCGTCTGCTACTGATCAATTCTCAGTAACTTCAAATGATTCACTCCAAACTTTCTGAATCACTTGAGTGAGCGGATCTTAGTACCGCTCCCGGATGCTGTCCAGCAAATCGATCATTTTGAGCGAATCTTTTGACCGATTGAGATTCGCATACCATATCTTGTGCTGACGCTGCTCACAGACAGGGAATTCAGTGATCCCGCACCTGATTTTTTTATAAAATTGTCTTGAACACTCGAAAACGTCTGCTTTTCAGGACTCAAGCAGACGTCAATCACGCAGTTTCAACCGTTTCCGTTTTGGATTGCAGTGCCGATGAAAGCGAAGGTAACAGCATCGCCCCCACCGTTGCCAGCAGCAGACAGGGAATGATGGCATGAAATGCCCGCTGAGGCATTCCCAGCGCGACAAAGTGACTGGTGATCTTCGCCTGAATCATGCCACCACCGCCCCAGGCCATCCCCATTGTAATCGCGGATGCCACACCTCCCCCTTTGGGGAACAGCTGATGCGAATAAGAGACCATCGCAGGACTCGTGCCCCATAAAATCAGACCACTGGGAATCAGCAACAGCGTCATCAACCAGATTGGACAGCCTTCCCAGCCCAGTACGAGCATCAACGGAATCCCCAGCAACGGACAGACAACCATAAATAATTTCTCATGGCCGGATTTGAACCGAAATGCCATCAGCAACATCCCGGCACTGGCTGAAAACAGAAAGACGGACTGAATCAGACCAATCTGAAACGCAGAAACATCCTGATCTTTCAGTATGAACGAAATCAGTTTGTCCATCGCCATATTGGGAACCAGTCTGAGCGAACAGACCATAAACAGAAACAGCGCCAGCGGCACGCGTCCCTCCAGCATCTGCGACAGGGACTGTGCCTTTTGTTTTCGATCCCGTTCAAACAAAGCCGCCGGTGGTTTACCAATCTGGTACAACACAATAATCAATCCGGCATACAGCGGCGCCAGAATCCAGACGCTTGACAGCCCCCAGGTAGAAACAATCGCGCCACAGATGATCGGCCCGACCGCCAGCCCCATCGCTCCCCCGAACATGAAGAGCGACAGGCTCCGCGTACGGCGCTCCGGAATCAGAGATCCGGCCACCACAGCCGCCTCCGGATGGAACGAACCAATACCGATTCCTCCCAATAGCAAAGCCACACAGAGAAAAAAGACACTGTTCGCCGGCCCGACCAGCGGCATCATCACGGCTCCCAGAAAAGGTCCCAGCCACAAGATGGATTTAATCGGGTAACGATCACGAACGTAACCGAACACAGGTTGAGCCAGTGAAGATGCCAGCGCATGAATGGTCAGCACGAGAAACAGTGAATTTTCCGTCAGAGAGTGAACCCGTTCCAGTTCCCCCCACAACGGACCCACCACAATTGCGGAAGCATCAACAATGATGTGAGTGAGTGTAAGGCAAATCAGGCTGCGATAGGCGTGGGACATGATCAGGAAAGCTTTAAGGCAGGAATTCAAGTCAATAGTCAGCAGGTATTCTACCGGGCGGGAGAAGAGAATGCGAATCGACTGTGCAGTACGGCTCCGTTGTTTTAATACATTTCCTGAAACTGCCAGAAACAGCTTGTATTGTGATCTTTGCGAAAACCGGCTATACCATCAGAATCATTGAGTATTCAAAATCAATCTTTACCGAGAGAGTCATCGTTGCAATCTGAAATTGAGTGGACTTTTGAATCAACCTGTGAACTCGATACACAACGACTGGGGCAAAAACTGGCAGAATACCTGACCCCGGGAACTGTCATCGCGTTAAATGGTAACCTGGGAGCAGGCAAAACCCGCCTGGTTCAGGCGATTGCCACTGCACTCGACGTCGATCCGGCTGAAGTCACCAGCCCGACCTTTGTCCTGATTCAGGAATACCAGGGACGCCTCCCCCTGTATCACTTCGACACCTATCGCCTGCGTGATACGGACGAGTTTCTCGAACTGGGCGCCGATGATCTGCTGTACTCCGATGGCGTCTGCCTGATCGAATGGGCCGACAAAGTCAGCGAGGTTCTTCCCGGTGATCTCCTGCAAATCAACATCGAGCATACATCACCAACGGCCCGCTTATTCCGGTTCCAGGGGCAGGGACCACGCTCGATACAGATCATCGCCCAACTGCAAACGGAAGCATTCTGAATTTATTTTTTCACGCCTTCTCCCAGACAGGAATCAGGAAACAGAAATGACCGTTCAATCGGAACAAAAACTGCTTGTAACTGGAGGAACAGGCCTGGTCGGCAGCCATGTCATTCAAAGAGCACGAGAGGCAGGCATACCAACTGTCGCGCTGGTTCGCTCGCTTGACCAGGCAGAATACCTGAAAGAATTCGACACCGAGCTGATTGAAGGCGATTTAACCGATAAAAAAACATTGAGCGATGTCCTGACTGGTGTCACCATTGTCGTTCATACCGCTGCCAAAGTGGGTGACTGGGGGAGTGTCGACGAATATCGCAACACCAACGTCAAGGGGTTGGAAAATCTGCTGACGGCACTCGAAGAACAATGTTTGATCCGACATCTGATTCACATCAGTTCTCTCGGAGTCTATGAAGCCCGCGATCATTATGGCACGGACGAATCAGAGCCCCCGCATGCGTCCGGCATCGATGGTTACACACTCAGCAAAATTGAATCAGAACAACTGCTGCGAAAGCATTCGATTCCCTACACCATTTTACGCCCTGGATTTATTTATGGCCCCCGCGACCGGACCGTCCTGCCACGCATTCTGGAGCGATTGAAATCAGGTCGATTCGCTTACCTCGGCAGTCCTGAAAAGCTGATGAATAACACCTATGTCGAACATCTGGTCGATGCGATCTTTCTGGCTTTGTTCAACGAAGAGGCATTAAGTCAGACGTACAATATCACCGATGTTTCACTGGTCAGTAAACGTGAATTCATTTCCACCATCGCGGAACTGGCTGAATACCAGCCTCCGAAAAAAGTAGTTCCACTGCCGGTTGCGAAAAACCTGGCGCGCGTGATGGAAGGCCTCTGGAGATTCCTGGGAAAGAAGCAGGCCCCCATCCTGTCACAGGCGCGGATCAAATTTCTGGGCCTGAACCTGGACTTCAGTGCGCAGAAAGCTCAACAGGAACTGAATTATCATCCACAAAAAACGTTTCAGCAGTCGATGGGCGATACGATTGAATGGTTTCGAAACCATCATCAATTACCATAATCCACAACGGCTTATGAATTCTGCGTAAATTCCCTGCGAATGCAGCTGAGTGCTCAAACCCGGCAATTGACCTGACCTGTGCCTGAAAGTTAGAATAGTATTCATGGAAAGCAATCAATCGCAGTCACCCGATCAACCAGACCAGAAGCAGCAGCAGCCTGCTCAGAAACCGTGGTCGTGGAAGCGGTACATTATCACCTCCACTATTCAGGTGACTGTCTTCCTACTGCTGTATGTGCTCTCCATCGGCCCTTTGTTCTGGCAGTGGTATGCTTCCTTTAACTCGATGAGTTCCCCTTTCTTCGCTGCTTTCTATACGCCACTTCTGCTGGCCTGCGACATCTTTCCCCCGCTTTCAGATGGGGTGAACTGGTACATCAACCTCTGGATCGGTTGAAATCTTTGACGCTGCAGAGTTTTTTGCCCTGCGAATCATGGAAGCAGTGAATCATTTTCAACAGAAATCCCTTACCACGACAGCATAAAATTCCTGCCTGCAACCATCAGGCAAAGTACATATCAAAAACCCAAAGCACAGAGCCTTGAGGTTGATTGACAAACCAGAGAATCCACATACACTCAGGGAATGGAATGCTGTTGTAGAATTCTCTCCAGCTTCCTCTGGTTATTAATCTCTCACAGCCTGAGCTGTTTTTTTGCCTGGATGGCATTCATAAAAAACGGGAGCACGGAAAAATATGAGCGACCCCAGACCTTTTGCTCACCTGCATTGTCACACTCACTTCAGCATGCTGGATGGTGCCAGCCGCATCCCCGAAATGGTGAGTAAAGTCAAAGAAGCGGGCATGAATGCGCTCGCGATTACCGACCATGGCAACCTGTATGGCGCGATGGACTTTTATAATCAGTGTCGCAGTCAGGAAGTGAATCCCATTCTGGGTCTGGAAGCCTATATTGCCCCCCGCAGCCGCTTCGAAAAAGGGGCTTCCCGGATGAAAGAAGCCAGTTTTCACCTGACGCTGCTGGCTCAGAACCGACAGGGCTTCGAAAATCTCATCAAACTCTCATCCACATCCTACCTGGAAGGTTTCTACTACAAGCCCCGTATCGACAAGGAAATTCTGGAAGCACACAGCGAAGGTCTGATTCTATTAACGGGCTGTGCCGCCGGTGAACTGTCGCATCACATCCTGGGAGAAGACTGGGAAGAAGCGGAAAAATTATGCGCCTGGTACGAAAAGGTCTTTGGCGACCGGGTTTATATGGAAATTCAGAACGCAGGTCTGGAAATTCAGCGACAGTGCCTGGAAGGAACCGTCGATCTGGCCAACAAAATGGGATTACCTCTCGTTGCCACCAATGATGCGCACTATGTCGATCAGAAAGATGCTGTTGCACAGGACGTACTGCTCTGTGTGAGTACGCGTGCGGTCGTCAGCGATGAAAAACGCATGAAAATGACCGGCGACCAGTTCTTCGTGCGAACCCAGGAAGAAATGTACAACGCCTTCCCCGGACATGAGGATGCGGTCGCCCGAACCCAGGAACTGGCGGAACGGGTCGACATTCAGATGTCAGGTAAAAAGTTTTACCCGGTATTCCAGCCACCCGATAACCTGACCGATACGCAATACCTGCGAAAACTCTGTGAAGAACGCCTGCCATTAAAATATGGCGACGAACTGACACAGGCTCACTGGGATCGTCTCGATCTTGAACTCGGCGTGATCGAACAGATGGGATACTCCAGCTACTTCCTGATCGTCTGGGACTTCGTCCAGTTCGCTGAAAACGAAGGCATCCCCTGTACGGCTCGTGGATCTGCATGTGGCGCCATCGTCGCGTTTCTGCTCGGAATGTCACAGGTCTGCCCGCTGAAGTACGACCTGCTGTTCGAACGGTTCCTGGATCCCAGCCGTACCGAACCACCCGATATCGATATCGACTTCTGTCGTGATCGACGCCAGCTGGTGATCGATTACACCAAACAGAAGTATGGTGAGAAAAGTGTGGCGCAGATCGGTACTTTTGGTACTCTGAAAGCCAAGGCAGCGATCCGTGACGTCGGACGTGCGCTCGGTGTTCCCCTGGCGCGGGTCAACGAAATCGCAAAAATGATCCCGGAATCGCTCGGCATCAAATTGAAAGATGCGCTAAAAGAGAGCCCCGATCTGCAGGCGGCCTATGATCAGGATTCTGAAATCAAACGTCTGCTCGATCTGGCGATGCAGCTGGAAGGATTATGCCGTAGTGCCGGTACTCACGCCGCGGGTGTGGTGGTGGCCGACCTGCCTCTCTCCGAAGTCGTTCCCCTGCAGACCATCACCGGCAAAACCGACATCATCACCCAATGGGATGGCCCGACAGTCGAATCGGTAGGGCTGCTCAAGATGGACTTCCTGGGGCTGCGCAACCTGACCATTCTGGACAAAGCGGTTCAAAACGTTAAAAAACATCGCGGCGTCGACATCAATCCCCATAAACTTCCTCTGGACGACGAAGAAACATTCGCGCTGCTTCAGCGGGGAGAAACCAAGGGGATTTTCCAGCTGGAAAGTGGCGGGATGCGCGACCTGCTGACCAAGATGCGGCCGGACAAGTTCGAAGACATCATCGCGACTTCCGCTCTGTACCGTCCGGGTCCTCTGGAAGGGGGGATGGTGATGCAGTACGTAGACGTGAAGCACAACCGGATCCCCATTCCCAAAGTGCATCCCATCGTCGATGAAATTCTGGACGAGACCTACGGCGTGATGGTCTACCAGGAACAGGTCATGCGGATTCTGAACCGGGTGGGAGGCATCGAGCTCTCCGCCGCGTACCGTTGTATTAAAGCGATCAGTAAGAAAAAGCTGAAAATCATCGCCGAGTTCCGCGATCAGTATCTTGCCGGCGCCAAAGAGAATGACGTAGACGTCAAACTGGCCACCGACCTGTTTGAAATGATCGAAAAGTTCGCGGGTTACGGGTTCAACAAATCACACTCGACCGCCTACGGGGGAGTCGCTTATGCGACCGCCTACCTGAAAGCGCATTACCCCAAAGAATTCATGGCGGCATTACTTTCCTGCGGTATGGAAAGCCATGAGCGCATCAACGAACACGTGGATGACTGCCGCCGCATGAAAATTGAAGTGCTCCCTCCCGACATCAATCGTTCGGATGTGGAATTCAGCGTGGATGGCGAAAAGATCCGCTTCGGCATGGGAGCCATCAAAGGGGTCGGCGAACAGGTTCTGGAAGCTGTCGTCCAGGAACGCGAAGAGAACGGCCCGTTTACCAGCCTGTATAATCTGTGTGAACGCGTCGATCCCAAAACACTCAACAAGAGCACGCTCGAAATCCTGATCAAAGCGGGAGCCCTCAACAGCCTCGGCGGTAATCAGGCGCAGTTAATGCTCACCGTAGAGCGTGCAGTGCAAGCTGCCCTGAACATCCATCGCGATCGCGCCCGCGGACAGAAAAGTCTGTTTGGCGACGAGCCGGAAGACGAAGAAACCGGCTCTGGGGAAGATGCAGCGCTCCCGGAAGCAGAAGACTGGCCTCGAGCACAAAAACTGGGTGCCGAGAAAGAAGTGTTCGGCTTTTACCTCACTTCACACCCCCTGGCTGAAATGGGATCTGCGCTTTCCAAATATGCTCAAAATCAGACCAACGAACTGGCGGAAATGGATGACCGGGTTGAAGTCATTCTCGCGGGCATGGTCTCTTCGATCAAAATGGCCGCCACGAAAAAACCCAGCAAGAACGGAAATACCCGCTATGTGAACTTTGACCTCGAAGATCCCCACGGACTGGTTCGCTGCATCATGTGGCCCGAACAGTTCGCATCGATGGGTGAAAAAGTCAAAATGGAAGCCATGGTGATCATCAAAGGGAAAATCGACAAACGGGGCAGGGAGCCGAACGTTATCGTCGATCAGTTGCTGACTCTGAACGATGCCCGGAAGCAGTTTACCGATCG
>JAGQQP010000171.1 GCA_020426085.1 Planctomycetaceae bacterium
ATATTGAAAATGCGCCCTCGGCTGTTCCCTGCAATCCAGAGCTACTGGAAGTCCTCGAAGGCGAACTCGCATTCCAGCGCGTCGCGACAGGCCTCCTGAAAGAAGCCTCTCCGGCCCAACAGCTGCTGCGTCTGCTCGGTTTTGACTTTATCTATAACCTCGAACTCGACGGGGAATTTGCCGGCTTCGTCGCTCTCGGACAGCGTACGGCCGGCAGTGCCTACTCCGCAGAAGACCTCACCTTCCTGAATGCCATGGGACAGATCACCAGCATCGCCCTGCATAGTACCAAAATCCATCAGGACCTCCGCCGCCTGAATGAAGAAATGCGCATCAAAGTCGAAAAGATCGACGATCAGAGGAGGCTCGTTTCTGTATTGCAGTCCGAGCTCACTAACTCTCAGGAAATTGCCGAACGATCTACCCCTGCCATTGATGTCCAGCGTGGGCTCATCAAAGGGAACAGCCCCGCAATCCGCTCGGTCATGGAAACCGTCCGTAAAGTCGCAAACTCCGAATCTACGGTGCTCATTCGTGGTGAAAGCGGTACCGGGAAAGAGCTCCTCGCCCAGGCTGTCCACGAAAACAGTTCCCGTCACGAAAAACCGCTGGTCCGCGTCAACTGCGCCGCCCTTTCGCCCAGTCTGCTCGAAAGTGAACTCTTTGGTCACGTCAAAGGTGCCTTCACCGGTGCTCACGAAGACCGCGTCGGACGCTTCGAACTGGCCAACGGCGGTACCCTGTTTCTCGATGAGATCGGGGATATCTCCCTCGATACCCAGGTGAAACTGCTGCGGGTCCTGCAGGAACGGGCCTTTGAACGCGTGGGAGGTTCGGAAACTCTGCACGTCGATGTGCGGCTCATCACCGCCACCCACCAGAATCTCGAACAACGAATTACCGAAGGTCTGTTCCGCGAAGATTTGTACTACCGTCTCAACGTCATCAGTATCACGCTACCTCCGCTGCGTGAACGTCGGGAAGACATCTTCGAACTCGCCTTCTACTTCCTCAAGCGTACGGCCAATCGCCTTGGTAAACGTATTTCTCACATAGATCCAGACGCCATCGAAGCGCTCGAACGTGCTGCCTGGCCTGGTAATATCCGCCAGCTGGAAAATGTCATCGAACGCGCTGTCGTTCTCGCCGAATCGGAAGTCATCACGCTCAAAGACCTGCCAGCCGATCTGCTGGAACAGAAAAAACGTCTGCCGGCCCGCGTCTTTGAAACCAAATCGGTTCGCTCTGAACCTGTTCGACGTATTCCGTTGTCCGATGTCGAAGTCATCACGTTCCCTGGCTCTCAGAATCCAGTCGACCAGCGACTTTCTGAGCCTGAACAACTTAAGCTGGCTCTCGCCGAATGTGATGGAAACAAAGCTCAGGCCGCCCGCCTGCTTGGCATGCCTCGCAGTACCTACTACAGTAAACTGAAAAAATACGACATCACTTGAGTATTTCTCTGTTGAAGTAATTCCCAATCCAGTTTTAAATGATGCTCATTTCAGTTCTCGGGTGCCTGGCGGTTACTCAAACCGAAACTTTTTTGAAATCTAGTCCACACTGAAACGGGCCGGTAATATAGTCGATACTCATCCCGTCTTTTTCTGAGAACTGGTCAGAGGAAAAACAGTACATCACATCTTCCAGCATCAATGAACCACCCAGTTCATTTTCATTACGATGAATCAATTTTAAAAAGAACTGACCTGCGTGTTCACCCACCTGCACAGCCCCATTTTCCAGAAGTCTGGCATCAATCAGATAGTCTCTCAACAACTGATGCGCTTTCACAGAGATTTTGATCGGTAGAGTATCATTCACCCAGTCTGGCTCTTTCTCTGCTCGTTCTCCTCCGATTAAAGGCTGAAATTGTGGAGGACTTTTTTCTGTCTGCCAGATCGTCGTCCATATCCCCTGTTCCACTTTTTGTGGGAAACCAAATGCCATACATTGTTGTAACGGATTCGACCAGAATCTGAGAGGTAATGGGAGTATGAAACCATTGTCAGGCGGGTTCACCAGCATCGGCATCAGTCGGGAAGTCAAACGTCCTTCCGGCAGACAACTCCGCATGAGTAAAACCGAACTCAGATAAACCTGGTGCCCGTCCGTCAACTGATAGGGAATCGGATAGGAAAAACTATCTTTATGCTCATCGGTAATCCGTTCCGCAGCCGCATCCATCAGCTCGTCACCCGTTTTTCTTCCTTTCAACCTGAAAATGCGATTTGAAATTTCCAGCAAATGTTGTGGGTTGTCCAGGAAATAATTTTCCGGTGAGTAGATATAGGAAGCCAGCAGATTCTGATTACCTGGTTCAAAGATATCCACATTGGCCTGAACGAGACTGCCCCAGACAATTTTGCCGTTCTTGAGCAGGTCTTCATAAGCCTGTTTGGCTTCTTCGGCGAAATTGGAAGCCTCGGACATAAACCGACGGGGATTATCGGCTGACATTACAAATAATGGACAGAAACGCCACATGGAAATTAGATTTTCGCTCCGCTTTATAAAGCTCGACGGTGTCTTCACAGTGGATTCTCCTGCATCTGCTGGTATTCAAAGTGGTACCATATTTTTGTCCATTGATCATACTCTCGACTCTATCACTCATCAATGATTCAGAAGTCAGAACCGGTTCGAAGACACCTCACAGTCAAATTATCTCCGCCTCCAAAAGACATCATTTCTTCCATTGATACAATTCAACTGCCGAACCTCAAAAAAACAAACTTAAATAATTCAATTTGATTTTTCTCTGCCTCCACTGACAGCTAAGATGAATCAAACGTTAATCACACAATCGAAACGAAAATATTGGCTCACCCCAAGGAAGCTCTTCAGTGAATACCACACGTCTGCTCAATCGTCGTTCCCTGCTCATGCTGATTGCCGTCACGCCTCTGTTTGCCTGTTCCTTTTCAATGGCGGCGGAACCCAAACAGAAAACCATCCTGATGCGTTCCGGCTGGCAGACCATCAATATAGGAGACATTGGCCATACACCGGGAACACTGCGTTACCTCGAAGAATATCTTCCCGACGTCAAAGTCATCCTCTGGCTGCATAAAACTACCCCCGAAATCACCGCAATGCTCCAGCAGCGTTTCCCGAACGTTGAGATCGTACAAGGTAAACTCAACGCGCGCGGCAAAGCCAACAACCCCGAATTCCAGAAAGCATTCGACGAAGCCGACCTGTTCCTTTACAACTCGGGCATGCACTTCAACCAGTTCTGGCCACCGCCAAACTACATCATCGAAGCCTGTACGGTAACTAAAAAACCTCTCGTCCTTTATGGTCAGTCATTCGATGGTTTTGCACCAGAAGACGAAGCCAAAATGAGCGAGCTGCTCTCTCGCGCCGCTGCCATCTATACCCGCGATGTTGAATCCTTCTACTACCTGCGGAAGATCGGCGTCACTTCGCCGTCTCTCGCCTTCGGTCCGGACGGCTGTTTCGGCATTGATGTCCGCGATGATGCCAAAGCCAGTGCCTGGCTCAAAGCCCACGACCTGAAACCCAAAGAATTCATCACCGTCACGCTCCGCAGCAACACGCCCAAAATCGGTGCCAAAAAAAGTACATCGATGAATCCCGCCAATCCGACCAAAGAAGACCTCGCTCAGAACGAACTCTGGACGAAAAAGCTACGCGAAGTCATCACCGACTGGGTCCGCAAGACGGGTAAGAAAGTTCTGCTGGCTCCCGAAGTCGATAAAGAAATTGTCCACACTCAGCAGATGATCCTCGATAAACTTCCTGAAGACGTCAAACCCTACGTCATCAATCGCGATCCGTTCTGGAACGTCGACGAAGCCGCCTCCACTTACGCCCAGGCCATCGCCGTCGTTTCGATGGAACCACACTCCTGCATCATCGCCCTGGCGATGGGCACTCCCACGATGCATCTGGCCAGCCCGCGTCACGGACTCAAACGCTGGATGTTCCGCGACATTGGACTGTCTGAATGGCTGTTCGACATCGACGCGGACCCGGCTGACCAGTTCACTCGCGCCCTGTTGAAAATCGACGCCAAACCCGAACTGGCCCAGTCCAAAGTCAATCGCGCCATGCACACCGTCAACACCAGATCCAAAGAAATGATGGGCGAAATCAAAGAGATCCTCGACCAGCAGAAATCTGCGGATTAACTCTTCAACTGACAACCGTGGTCCCACTCACCGTGTGCCACTGTCGGCTCGCCCGACAGTGATAAAACACTACAAAAACAGAGTTAAAACACAATTGTATGAAAATCAGACAGAGTGAACTTTTCGAATTCACCCTATCTCAAACACAGCCTCCCCGTGCTTCCAGGAAACTCACAATCCGCCACTTCTCACTCTGACGGGCATAGAACAGGGGCGTCTGCCCCTGGTTATCCCGGGCGTTCAATTCTGCGCCCTGCTGCAGCAGTAACTCAATCACTTTCACCCCGTTATTGCGGTCGGCTGCCAGATGTAAAACGGTCCGACCGTCGGCGATCCGGGCCCCCACATCTGCACCACGAACCAACAGCCACGCGGTAGCCTGCACATCTTCGTGCCGGGCCTGACCCTGCAGCAGACTCAGTCCTTCCACATACTCATCGTTCACATCCACTCCGTTCGCCAGCAGCAGATCACCGATATGAGAAAACTCATCGTCCTGCCGCTTCATTGACCGTAGAACATCGAACAGCAGTCGCGCATCTCCAACATCGGCCCCACGGTCGAGCAGGTATTCCGCCAGCTGCACATTCCCGCCGACGGTCGCGGCCACTGCGAACGGTGTACTGCTCAGAAGAAACGGGTACTCAGCATCTATCTCCGCTCCTGCCTCCAACAACAGAACCGCGATGGCCATCAGGCTGTCCCGTGTCGCTTCGTCATTGATCCAAAGCCGCGAACCAGCACAGTAATGCAGGGCTGTTTTCCCTACCGCATCCACTTTCCCTGCGAGTGTTGGATTGCGGTGTAAACGACTCTGCACCCCCGTATGATCACCGATTGCCGCCGTGGTAAAAATGTCCGCCTTCGCGCCGTACTCCTTGAGTTTTTCTACATAAGCAGTCGTATCCTTAGTCGCAGCCAGGCAGAGCAGGGGACCATACTCGTAACAGGCATTGGGATCTGCCCCCGCAGAGAGCAATAAATCGCAGACTTCCAGCAGCCTCGCTTCTTTTCGCGGGCCATGCGAATCAATGGCCAGAGACAACAGCGCAGTCATTTGTTGTGAAGTCAGCTGAGGCAGATACTTCCGTACGACCTTTAAGTCCCCTTTTTTCGTCGCCGCGGTAAGCTGTACCTGCAACGAATCCGGCTTCTTTTGGCCACGTTTTGCAGCGCTCCGCCGCGCCGCATTCACACATGCCCGGCAGCGGGCCGCCAGCCGGTCCGGACTGGCAGCACTCCCGTTAAAATGCGAAGCCGCTTTCCTCACTCCACACTTCTTACAGGTCTTCGTGTCTGTCATCGTTACTTCGGTGCTCTCAACAAAGTCCACATCTTGAATCCAGCAGTTAGAATTCAGAATCTCCCAGTGGTAACAGCTCCAGTTCAGGCAGTCCGGGAAGGGTCTGATTCAGCCGCCTGACTCCATCCGCGGTGACCTGGGTCTCTTCCAGCTTCAAGGTCCTCAACCTGGGAAGTTGCATCAAGTAATTTAACCCCACATCACTCACCTGCGTTCGCACCAGAAATAACTCTCGCAGATGCTGCAGATGCTGCAGGTGCGTCAAACCTGAATCAGTGATCTTGCAGTCACTCAGTTCAAGCCATTCCAGCTTTGACATATCTTTAAGATGCGCTAAACCGGCATCGGTAACGCGAGTCCCTGCGAGCTTGAGCGTATTCAGTTTTGTCAGCCCTTTGAGCTCCGCCAGTCCGATATCACTGATATTTGTCTCGCTCAAAACGAGAACCTTCAGGTTTGATAAATCTTTCAGGAAGACCAGCCCGGCGTCGGTGATCTCGGTACTTTCCAGATTTAGGTCTTCGAGACTGGCGATCTGGCTCAGATGTTGCAGACCCAGGTCATTCACCCGGGTCTGGTTGAGATGCAGCATTTCCAGATTTGATATTCCCTGCAGTGATCGAAGTCCCTGATCGCGGACTCCAGTACCAGTAAGTGACAGATAATGCAGTTTCGTCAGCGGCCTCAGATGTCGTAGACCCTCATCACTGATTTGTGTGCGATCCAGCCTCAGGAAAAACAGTTGCTGACATCCTGAAATCCACTCCAGCCCGGAATTGCTGACCCGGTTATCACTCAAATCGAGAGTTTCCAGTTTCGTCATGTCCTGCAGATTGACCAGGCCCGCATCGCTGATTTTCGATTGATTCAAATGCAGTTCTGTCAGAGCCTTCAAACCGCGTAAGGACGTCATCCCCGCATCTGTCACTTCCGTTTTTGCCAGACTGAGTGTTTCGAGACGAGTGAAATCGGCCAGACACTCCATTCCCTTGTCAGTCACCTGGGTACCTTCCAGTTCCAGAACTACCAGACCTTTATATCGCGTCAGTTCAGACAGATGCTCATCATTGAAATCGGCATAATAACAGTTCGCTTCGCTCACCGTTTCAAACGCAGAACGAATGGGTTGTCCGACGCTATTATAAAACCAGTTTTGCATACTTGCAGGCAAGGAACTGAGCAGAAACCCCGGCTGGGTCACAATCTGAACGCCTGCCATTTTTTCCAGCCTCTGTATTTCCCGCGCACTCTGAATCACCATCACGAGATACAAAATAAGCCCCGCAATACCCACAAACAAAACCATCCCCGACACCCGGCGCAAACGACCGGGAGGTTTCTGATTGGATGGTGCATGATTCATTCGTGATGTTCCTCACCTGAAGCGGGGATTCTTCTCTACAAATTACTTTTCCACTGGCGGCTGCAGATTTGGTAAAAATGTCATCAATTGTTCGAAACCGGTTGTTGTGGTCTGAGTGTTTTCCAGCACGAGAAAGCGTAACGATTTCAAGTTTTTTAGAGAAACGAGGCCTGCGTCACTCACCCGGGTATTTTTGAGACTGAGGACTTCCAGGCTTGTCAATCCCTGTAAATGTCTCAAACCTTGATCGCTGACCTCTGTATTGGAAAGTCTCAACTCTTTCAGATTTTTCAAATCAGCTAGATAGATCATCCCATCGTCGGTTACCTGAGTCCCGGTTAAGATCAGTTGTGTGAGTTGAGTCAGGTTCTGCAGAGGGATCAATCCCCGATCAGTGACTTGAGTCCTTTGCAAATCGAGATGATTTAGATTCACAAGCCCTTTCAAATGCATGAGACCGTCATCACTGAGTGACGTATCAGATAAAACCAGATACTCCAGTTGGCGCAGATTTTTCAGATGCTGAATTCCATGATCGCCGATGTTTGTGCTCCTCAGCCTTAGAATCTTCAGCTCTTCATACCCCTTAAGATGCACCAGTCCGGAATCGCTGATGTTCGACTTTTCCAGAAAGAGTCCTCTCAGGTTTCGCAGATCGGCCAACTGTGAAAATCCTTCTTCAGAAAATGTTGCCTGACTCAGAAAAATCATTCTGAGATTTTTCAGCCGACCGATGGCAGCCATGTCGGCATCACTGAGCTCTTGTTGCGGGCAATCAATTTCGTAAGCACGATGTAACAGGGTACGCAACCCCTGCCAACTGTAGGATTCAATCCAGGTCACCGAGGTATTGGGCAAAGAACTCAGCAGAGTACCTGGTTCCGTTTTAATCGTAATCCTGGTATTTGATTCCAGCCTTCGCATGGTAAGCGAATGCTGCACGACAGGCACCGCCAATAGAGTCAGCAGCATAACAACCGACAACCCGATCCCCCGCTTCAGGCGGCTCACTGTTTTCCGGTTTGGTTCAGGTTGGTTCATAAGCTCAACTCCCTCAAAACAGCCACTGCTGTCCTTTGCCGGTTGTCGGTGGACGGAACTGTGTAAAGTCGAGCGCCGGCAACCGTGCGTCCAGGCTGTGCTTGCGCGCGAAGACCTGAAACAGGTTGCCGATCTGTTCGGCGATCTCTCCGGTGCCACGAATCCGGGTACCGAATTCGGCACTATTGAGCTTACCATCCCGTGTCTGTCGGATGCGGCTGATGACCCGTTCTTTCCGCGTGGGCTGCGTCCGCTCCAGCCATTCCAGAAAAACCGGTTCCACCGTCAATGGCAGACGCAGCATGATGTAACTTGCCGACCGCGCT
>JAGQQP010000172.1 GCA_020426085.1 Planctomycetaceae bacterium
GGTCGACCAATGGGTGAGATCAGCTCTTTTTTATAGTCGATTTGCATTTTCTGCAGGATGGTCGCGTACAGGTCCTGGATACGTACGGGATCGGCGGGAGTCTTTTCTTTGCCGGTCGGATCCGTTTCACCGAGGATCAGGTTTCCTTTGAGGCCGCCTCCGCCGACAAGGCAGGAAAAACCGGTGGGCCAGTGATCGCGTCCGTCGAGCGCGTTGATCTTGGGGGTTCTACCAAATTCACCGATACAGAGCACAATCGTCGAGTCCAGCAGGTCCCGCGACTTCAGATCTTTGAGCAGGCTGGAAAATGCCGGGTCCAGAATCGCGGCCTGGGTCTGATGCCCGGTGTAGTTATTCGCGTGACTGTCCCAGCCACTGAGATTCACTTCAATCGAATGCACGCCCTGTTCAACCAGTCTACGGGCCACCAGGCAGCCTCGACCAAAGGCAGAGTCGCCGTAAGCGTTGCGAACGGCTGCCGGTTCTTTTTCAATTTCAAAGGCATTGAGCTGTTCTGAACTCATCATCGTCAGGGCGCGATCGATGGTCGACTGATGCAGCGTTTTCTTCGTTTGAATGGATCGTCCTTTTCGAAATGCCTGTGAGACGACATCTAAATTTTCCAGGCGTCTTTCCTGGCGGGGAGCACCGACGCCGGAGCGCATGTTACCAATATTTCGTCCCGGATCGGGGACGCGGAACGCATCCAGATGTCCGCCCAGATAACCGCCCCGGGCAGGAAACTGAGTGTTTCCCATGGAAATATGCTGGGGTATTTCCAGTTGCGCACTGGGCGCCTCATGAGTGATGATTGCTCCCAGTGCCGGGTAAACGGTTGTTGGCTCAGGACGATAACCGGTTTTTAAGTATTTGGTCCCGCGTTCGTGGTCCCCTTCTTTGGAAACCATGGATCGGATCACGGACATCGAATCCAGCTGCTCTGCCAGAAGAGGATACATATCGGAAATCTGCAGACCGGGGACCACTGTTTTGATCGCTTTGCCGGGACCGCCGATCGCGGTTCCCGGATGGGGATCCCAGGTCTCCAACTGGCTGGGTCCGCCCCCCATCCAGAGGACGATGATCGATTTCTGGCGTTCTTTTCCCCGTTTCTCTGCTGCCATTAAATCGAAGCCAGGCAGCATGAATGAGAGTGTGCTTCCGACGGCGACTTTGCAGAGGTCACGTCGGCTGATTTTGCTGGATAAGAGATGGGAATCAAACATGGTTCAATGGTTCCAGGAAAATTCAGGAGAATTATAAAGGGCCCAGTAGAGGTCTTCGGTGATTTTGACACGCTGCTGTTGATTTTTTGCTGACTCATACTGTTTCAGAAAATAATTACGTTCCTCTGTGGTGGGAAGACGGGTCAGGCATACCAGATAACAGGTTTCAATTCGCTTGTCGGCAGAGACATCGAGCGAAGCAATGCGACCGACTGAGTTCAATGGCGTGGCACTGCCGTTATCTCTGGCGAACTCTCCATTCATCCGCAACAGAGCCTGCGGGATCGTACCGGGGAAATCGTTGAGTTCGTCACTTCCCAGGTCACCATACTCTTTTACAAAATTGAGTTCGGAAAAATAGCGGCGCGTCCTCATGAACAGATTTGAATTCTGATCAATGGTTTTTAGTGAAGAAGCCTGCAGCATCGCCCCAATGATCTGCTCGGGACGTAAGCGCACGAGGGGGTACAGGGCCCAGTTGTAAGTGGCGGCATCGATTTGTTCTGCTGTTTCGAATTCGGATTCGGAAGAAAGCTGAAATGGTCGGGATGCGACGATGATCTGGATCAGGCGTTTGATGTCATAACCGTTTTCGCGGAAGTCCTGTCCCAGAATATCGAGCAGGCCTGGATCAGACTGGGAGAGATCCGCAGGAGCAGGCAGATCATCGACGGGATCATAATAAGGAATACCGAATAACAGTCCCCAGACACGATTCGCTGACGCGCGTTCAAAGCGGCGGTTGTCCGGATGGGTGACCCACTCCGCGAGTCGTTCACGCAACGTCCCTTCTGCAGGCAGGCATTCTTCCAGAAAGGGAACGCGGGGGGCCACTTCACGCTGTTCCAGCGTCATCCGGTCTTCCACTTCGTATTTCAGTTTTTTGTTCGAGCGTACGCCGAGCACCTGCACTTCGACCTGTCCATAAAAAGCCGTTAACCCTTCGAAGTCAGCCTGCTTCCAGTGATCGAAGGGATGATCGTGGCACTGGGCACAGTCAATCCGCTGTCCCAGAAAGGCACGGACGGTGCTGCCGGTCAACTTGTTTCGGTCCAGGTTTCCATCCGCGACGGCAGAGGTGATGAAATTGGTTTCAGGATCACCGGTCCAGAGTCCTTCGCCGGCAATCAGTTTGCGCACCAGTTCGTCATACGGAGTATTGGCCTGAATCTGCTCACTGAGCCAGGCTTTGAACCGATCGCGTCGAAAAATGATGAACTGTCCCTGGGCGACGCCAACAAACGCGCGGGTGAATCGTTCGGAGAAGTAGTCGGCGAAACGACGGTCGGCGAGCAGTTTTTGTGTCCAGCGCTGCATACGGTCAGTGCCCGGCATGCTTTCAAACTCTCGGATTTCTTCGAGTGAAGGGACCGTACCATGGAGAGCCAGCGATAGCCGCCTGAGCTGAGTCAGTTCCGGGACCGTTGATGCTGGCGTGATCTTTTTCTCAGTCCATTGCTTTTCAAAGAACTGATCTACCCGTTGAACGGTCTCTATTAAAGAGTCTTTCTCAACGACAGTGGGAGGGGGAGAAGCCTTTTCGATCGGACTGCTGGATGCCCAGGTAACCAGAGTGACAACCAGCCCTACAACGCAGAGGGGCAGGCAGACAACTTTCCAGTGACGGGCATGATGCTTCATGAGACGATCTCGAAATGATTTTGAAAGTTCCCTCAGAAAAGCGAGGAACGAATCAGCTTTACAGTTAATCTTACCAGATGTGGTATTCGAAAGTTTCATCGATTTATTGAAACTATTGAGTTTTTTCCGAGTACCATTATTACCGGATCGACGTTCCCTCAGGGATGCTTCTCGATTTGGTCGGGAAAATCTGCTATAAACAGGACTTAGCTTGTTTCGATGTCCAGACGTTTCTGACTGTCTGGTGAGTGTTCTGGTAAGAGCATCCAACATCGATCAGCTTCAGTGATTGACAGGTGTTAATTTGAAGATGCACGCCGATTCCGGGAAAGTACTTGATGTTTCAGTTTCTCCCGGAATTCCTGATCATCAAAGGGAGCAGGCTATGAACGAGCATATCACCCAGCCGGCGGATACGAACGACCCTGCCGATGTGAGTGCCGGCGCGGCTTGTGAAATCACGGAATTCCCGGATGAACCGGTTGAAACATTAGACAGCACCAGCGAGATAGAACAGTTCTATCCAGATGAAGTTGTGGGAAACATTCCTCCCTTTCCTCATTTGTTGCGACATCCTCTCAAGGCTGCCTTCTGGGTGATTCGCATGGTTTTCGGCATTGCCTGCCTGGTTTTGTTTCTGGCGCTTATTGCTGCCGTCCCGATTCTGAATTTTATCGCGCTGGGATATCTGCTGGACGTGGAAGGGCGCGTGGCGCGAACCGGTAAGATTCGTCTCGCGTTTCCGCTGCTGGATATTGCCCCGCGGCTGGGAATGATTGTGATTGGTGTGGCGCTTTGGATGATACCCCTGTTTCTGCTGGCAGGAGCTGCCGCGGATGCACATCTGATTGATCCTGGCGGGAGCAGTGATCGCAGTCTGCATATGATCAATCGCGTGGCGGCAATCGCGATTGCGGTCCATCTCTGTCTGGCGTTAGCGCGTGGCGGAACATTCTGGTGTTTTGTACGGCCGCTTAAAAACGCAATCTGGCTGTATCGGCAAATCAGGACAGGGGGCTACCTGGACCGGGCTGCGACCCATGTCGGTGAGTTTTTTGCCTCGCTGAAACTGGGAAAGAACTTTTCATTGGGGCTGCGTGGTTTTCTGGGAGCCCTCCTCTGGCTGATTATCCCTTCGGCCATGTTTGCCGCTGCCAGTTCACCTGAAGGGGGACAGGGGGGCGCAGTTGCTGTCACTCTACTGGGGGGCTTGAGCCTGGTCATTGTGCTGGGCTGGTTACCGATGCTCCAGGCACATTTTGCCGCCGAGAATCGTTTTCGTGCCATGTTCGAATTGAAAACCGCCAGACGAAAATTCAAACGGACTCCACTGCTGTGGGTGCTGTCTCTGATCATAGTGTATGTTCTGTCTCTGCCACTCTACCTGTTCAAGGTAGCAGCGCTTCCCCGCGATGCAGTCTGGGGAATCACCCTGATTTTTGTGGCGACAATTTACCCGACAAAAATCCTGCTGGGCTGGGTTTACTATCGGGCCTCTTCCAAAACAAAGAATGCCTGGTTTGGCTGGCGCTGGTTGAGCCGCACGATCATTCTGCCTCTGCTGGCTGTCTACGTCTTTATTCTGTTCTTTACCCAGTTTATCGGCGTGCATGGAAACCGGGTTTTAATGGAACATCATCTGTTCCTGCTGCCGGTTCCCTTCTGATTCCGAATCCGCTTCTGGTGTTTAAATCTTGCTGACAGGCGGTGTTGGGGCTTTCTGGCCAATGCCAGATCTTTCCATTTTCGCTGAAGGGAATCTCTGTTTCCTCAGGCACAAGAGCAAATTTCAGAAAATCCTTTCGCCTTTTGAAAATCTCAACTATATGATTCTGTTAGAGGAACAACAGGATAAAATAGAGAGTAGACAACTTGAGATTCATCATCATCTACCCGTCGCAGAATTGATCCGGATTTCAGACCGGAGTCCGGTTTAAGGATATGCAGGGAAAAATTCTTATTTTCCCGGCGCACACGTTTGCATCATATCATGGCTTCGCGTGTTGCCTTTAACGGAACAGAGACAATTGCGCCTGGCCAATTTCTTGAAAGGCAGGACAAGCGATGAACGAATACAAGGTAGACGACGTTAGGAATGTGGCATTGGTCGGCCACGGGGCTGTTGGCAAAACAACTGTAGCCGATCTCATGCTGTTTCAATCTGGTGCCACTTCTCGCTTGGGGTCTGTTGATGATGGCACCAGTCTGCTGGATACGGATGAAGAAGAAATAGACCATCGCATCTCCATCGCTTCCACTCTGGTTCACTTCGATTACGGTGGACACCATATCAATCTGATTGACACGCCCGGCTATCCCGATTTCATCGGACAGGTTTCCGGCGCCTTACGTGCCGTCGAGACCGCCTTGATCCTGTTGAATGCCGGACACGGAGTTGAGATCAATGCCCTGCGCGTCTCCAAAATGGCGCAGGAAGCCGGGATTGCCCGGATGATTGTGCTCAATAAATGTGATGCAGAAAATATCAACTATGAGACACTCTTAAATTCAGTACAAGAAACGTTTGGCTCTCAATGCATTCCCATCAACCTGCCTGTGGGAGTGGGGGCCGACTTCAAAGCCGTATACGACCTGGTGAAAAAAACAGATGCCCCTGATTCTGACGTCCTCGGCGATCCTGAAGCAACCCGTCAGATGTTGATCGAAGCGATTGTAGAATCCAACGAAGCGTTGCTGGAACGGTTCTTTGAAGGGGAAGAACTCAGCGCGGCAGAATTGTCCAGAAATATCCCCAAAGCGATGGCAGCCGGGACCCTGATACCCGTGTTGTTCATGAGCGCCAAAACAGGGGTTGGCGTGGCCGAGTTTATGGATGCGATGTCGAACTACACGTTATGTCCCCAGGACATTCAACGCATGGAACAGACTAAAGATGGTCGTTCCGTAGTACTTGATCCTTCGCCGGATCAGCCATTTGTCGCCCAGGTAATCAAAACCCGCATCGACCCTTTTATCTCGAAGATGAGTTATCTGCGTGTCTTTTCCGGGAAACTGAATAAAGATTCGTCGGTGGTCAATGTGCGAACAGGGAAGCCGGTCCGCATTACGCAGTTACTGGATGTCCAGGGAGGGAAACAGGAGGCCGTCGATGAAGTCTCTGTCGGTGATATCTTTGCGGTCGCGAAAGTGGACGATTTAAAACTGGGTGATACGCTGGCAGCCGATGCGAATGGAGATGGACTGTCACTGCCTGAAATCAAGTTTCCCCATCCTGTTGTCGGCCTGGCTGTCGAGCCGAAAAGTCAGAATGATCAACAGAAAATATCAGGCGCACTTCATAAGATTGAAGAAGAAGACCAGACGTTTCATGTGATCCATGATGAAGAAACCCATGAGATGGTCATGCAGGGAATGAGTGAACTGCATCTGAAGATTGTGCAGGAGCGTCTGCTGCATCGGGACAAAGTGGAAGTGGTCACGCATCTGCCGAAAGTTCCTTATCGCGAAACGATCATGGGGAGCGCCGAAGGCAGTTACCGACACAAAAAACAGTCAGGTGGAGCAGGACAGTTTGCCGAAGTACATCTCAAAGTTTCAGCGATGCCTCAGGATGTGAATCCGGAAGAATATTTCACCAGGGACAATTTCGATCACCTTCGCTCCTATCACTACGATCCCGAAATGAACTTCGCGTTCGTCGATCGAATCTCGGGAGGTTCCATTCCAAACCAGTTTATCCCCGCTGTTGAAAAAGGGGTGCTGGAAAAAATGAAGCAGGGAGTGATTGCCGGCTGTCAGGTCCAGAATCTGATCTGCGAAGTGTTCTTCGGGAAAGATCATCCTGTAGACAGTAACGAGACAGCCTTTAAAATCGCCGGCGGTAAATGTTTTGCTGAACTGTTTGCCAAGTCTCGTCCTGTATTGATGGAACCGATTGTAAAAATCGAAATTCTGATTCCGGCAGAAAATGTGGGAGATATCACCAGCGATCTCTCCAGTCGCAGAGGCCGCATGGAAGGGATGGCAGTTTCACCCGGTGGTTATGAAATCATTCAGGCCCGGGTTCCGCTGGCCGAAATTATGACTTACGCCCGGACGCTTTCCAGTTTAACAGGAGGTCGTGGGACGTATGATATCGAGTTGAGCCATTATGAAATGATTCCCCCGAACGAACAGAGTAAAATCATTGAACTGCTCAATAATGCCCGTGAATAACAGTCGTGGGAACCAAATCTGGATTTAAGTGCAAACCTGCAGTGACGATGGTTGCTGCAGGTTTTTTCAGTACACAGATTATTTCTTTTTCTTCTTTGGACGGCTCAATGGCTGATTCCACAGCTTCAGCTGTTTTTTTATCTCATCCAGCGACATCGGTACGGGAGAAAGTTTGATCTGAGTTTCGATGTCATATTGTTCGTTGGTCACTTTTTCGTCCAGTCGATCAATTTCGTCTTCGAGATTCCGCATCCAGTCGGGAACGTCAATTCCTGAACCAATGGTCGATGCCAGGTACCGTTCGATTTCTTCCTGCAGGATTGAAAACGCAGCCGATTCTTCATTGCCGTCGCGGGCATCATTCATAGCCCGGGGGACTAGAGCCAGCATACGATTGACTGCCAGAGGTTTAACAAACCGTTCATTCAGATGGTCGGAAATCAGAGGCAGGTTGATTTTATATTCCGATTCGGTCTGTTTCAGTTTTTTCAGATGTTTCTTTGCCATCTCTTCTGAAGTGGCTTCGAAGACGGCTTCCCAGATCAGGGCTGACTCATTGCGATCCTGCTGGGCCAGAACTTTATGGGCGATCAGGAGTGGCACCATTTTCCAGTCGTCACGTTCATAGGCGGCTTCGATTCGCAGGAAGTCGAGCAGACAGTAAAACATTTCGCCATAGTCAGACTGGGTGGTGGTACTATTGTATTCAACAAAGCGATCGAATTTATCGATGACCGATTCGAAGATGACCTTCAGATTGGTCACCGCCTCTTCCATTTCGATATTGCCTTCTTCCAGATCTGTCAGCAACGCCATGGGCTCTGCCGGGTTATGGTACTCAGCCAGATAATTCAGATACTGTTCGATGCCGTTATGCAGAATTGTTCGCAGGTTACCCAGCGTCAGGTATTGCGCATGGAACAGGTCTGCTCCATAGAGCTCGATGAACTGTCGCACTTCCTGCCAGACAAAATCCTGGTTCAACGCTTCTGCACTGGAAAGACGCATCGTTCGGCTGTGCTTCAACCACTGCTCGCGGTATTTATTGACCAGCTTCTCTGCAATTTCAATCAGCTGCTCATCATCCAGTTGTTCGGACTCCCATTCATGGGACGAACGAATGATGGCGGACAGAGA
>JAGQQP010000173.1 GCA_020426085.1 Planctomycetaceae bacterium
CACGGTACTTCAGACAAAAAATCCTCTCCCAGGAAAAAACAGAAGGCTGAAACAGGTCGAAAATCAAAACGACCCAAGTCTGAGCCGTCACAATCGAATCGTTACGTCCCCTTGATTGCCGTTGCGGTATGTCTCCTGTTCCTGTTTATCACTTACCTTCTGGTCAATCAGTTCTTTCCGCAGGGTAACAATCCAAACAGGCTGGCAGGTGGCGGTAATTTTAACGATGGCGATAAACTGAATATCGGTCCCCTTCCCCCGATTAAAACCAGCTGGCCCAATCAGGAAGCACAGAGTGACCTGGTTTTCCGGGAACGCAAAACGGCATCAAGCGCAAAAGTTTATGATCTCGTCTGTCCCGGTGATAAAACAGTGACGGGCGTTGCCCAGAAATTCAGAGTGTATCTCCCCCCCGATATTCCGGAGAACACTAAGGTCCCCTGCATTCTGGTTCCACCAGCAGGTGCGACTATGTTAACGGGGATGGATCTCGACTTGAACGACACCTCCCTGGATGCGGAACATGAACCTTATGTTAAAGCAGGATTTGCTGTCATCACGTTTTCGATCGATGGGCCCATCGGTGATATCCAGCAGACAACCGACAATCAGTTTGTGAATTCTCATATGGAGTTCCGAGAAAGTCGGGCCGGGGTTATCAACTGTGTGAATGCGTTTCATCAGGTGGTTGAAACAGTACCGGGCATCGATCACGATAATATTTTTATCGCCGGACACAGTTCCGCTGCGACGCTCTCTTTGCTTTTCGCGGAATATTTCAGCAAAGTGTTTCAAGGCAGTTCACTGAAACTGAAAGGGTGTCTGGCGTATGCTCCTGCAACTGATCCACAGTCTTTCTTAAAAGAAAATCTGCCCATCTTCAAACGCCTGATTCCCGATGTAGAAAAGTTTGTTCGTATCTCCTCTCCAATTAATTATTCAGAAGAAATCAACTGTCCAGTTTTCTTATTTCATTCCGTTGGTGATCAGGTCACATCTTACACTGATACCGGATATTTTACCGGGCAATTACAAAAACAGGGGATCGATGTCGAGTTCGTTCCCAATAATGGCTCCGACCATTACCAGACAATGATTGACTTTGGAATTCCCAGAGGAATCAGGTGGATTCAAAAAAAGATTGGAATACAGCAAGACCCTCTGCCTCAAACAAAACCCGATTCGAGCCCTACCTCTGATCCGAATGCGTTATCAGATTCCATGGTGGAGATGAATAAAAAAATCAGAGACCAGAGAGCTGAATCTCAGGCTCGTATCGAAAAAATGAGAAAGCAATTTCAGAACAGCGCATTCAAAGAAAAACCCGATCCCAATGCCCCGCAGCAAAGGGCCATCTTTAAAGTATCCGGATATAACGACTTTTATACGCAAGCCATGAAAAACAATCCGTCGTTCTGGACAAGGTCTATTGAAGATCGCGTGGACGTTGGCTTAACAAAAATCGTCGGTGGATATATTAAAGGTTCCGTGCGACTTGATCAGCAGAACCAGTTACTCAGTTTCAAGTTTACCGGCAAACTGCCTGACAATATGGCCCAGCTCCTGGCAGAAGATCAAGGAGGCAAGGCCGTCACACTGGATCAGTATCCGCCTGTCATCGAAAGTGTCAGCAACACCCCCAGTGGGCCTGACAGCAGCCAGGGGCTGTTATTCAAGATCACTTTCCTTAAAGGCTTGAACTTTGACCAGGCCAATTTTATGCGGATCGCAGAGATCAAATTAAAACAACTGGATCAATATGTTCCCGGATCCCTTAAACTCAACCTTGAAGAGAAATGGGTTTTTGTCAAAGTCACTGGTGACGAAAACGTCAAATACCAGATAGATAATATTCTCTCGAATGCGGGAGTTTCTGTCCATCCAAACACAACTCGCCTCACTCCCGAGAATATTTCCAAATATGAAAATTACGGTTCAGCAACAAATCCCTCTCAGATGATTGATCTGGGGTCAACAGCGTCCCAGGGAAATACTTCTAAGAGATATGTCATCATATATGGAGTTTATGGCGGCGACGATGCGAAAGAATCGGTAAAGCGTAGCCTGAAAGGATTTGTGTGGGTCGACCAGAAATCGATTCAGTTCAATCCACACAAGAAAGAAATTTCCTTCACAAACAGAAGCCCCGTTGATACAGGGGCTCTGGAACGCGCTTTGAACAGAAATAAATTCTATCAACTCGCGATCTCACAGGAAGCTGTGCCTGCAAAAGCAACAGAACCAGAGACTCCTGAGAAAGCCACAACAAATTAACCTGTGACCTGAGGTCTCCAGGTTTATTGGATCAGGTGCTGCAAGAAAATTCAGAACGTGCTTGCTCCGGTTCGTGCCACTCGTTCAGGATTGTCCGACGATGCCTGAGATATCGATCAAATGCAGTTGTCGCCCCTCATTTTTGTGGGGACTGTCGATACAGACGTATTTTGCATTGGGGCTGAAACGGGGATGCGTATCCACCCGCCATTCACCAGTATAAATGGCTGGAGAATGAAAGTGCCCGAGATCAATTCGCTTTCCCGATGCGACATGATACAGATGAGGTGTCTGAATGCGTTCTTTCCCCTTGGGATAAGTGTCATTCAGAATCCATTCATTGCCTGGCAGATAGGTCAGATGCCCCCCATTATCCAGCACTCCTTTTCCGACTTCCTGCAACTGCCCCTGCGATTCATCTTTCACCAGAAAATCACCCCAGGCTGGACTGTCGGCAGTCGCTTTCGACTGAGTCAGAATATGATCAGGATCGCGCCAGATAAAGTGTGAGACAAAACCATTATCAACGACCACACGCACATCACTGCCGTCCAGGTTTGCCGTCACCATTCTCGAAAGCCGTTTGCCATTGGGATACTGCCAGCGATGCAGTGTGATATAGCGAGAGCCATCCGGACTGAACAGTAAATGATTGAAATAATGTTTGATATCTTTCTGTTGATTGGGAATCTTTCCGGTGCGGGAAATTTCATCCAGCGTCAAAATCAGTTCTGTCTTCCCCGTCTCCAGATCCACTTTGAAAATCCCGGAATCTTTGGGAGCCAGATCATTAAAACGAGGATCCGGAAATCCGGGATATCCATAACCGGGCCGCACATCCTGAATCCTGCGAAAATCAGGAGCGATTGCGGTTTTACCATCCGGGCTGACTGAATAAACCGGCGAAGGGACCGTGCGTCCTTTCCCGGTTTTTACATCCAGAATGCGACTCACATACTGCCCCTGCTCTCGATCATTCCAGATGATCTTCGACTCCGATCCGGGCAGCCATTGCAGCATACACCCCTGCTGCCAGTTCCAGGCGGAAGATTCTCCCAGTTCAATCCAGCGATCCTGATCCTGCAGATCAACCATCCCGATTTTAATCACATCATCTGCCTTCGGCGAACGATGTTCGAATGCCACTTCCATCCCCAGTACATAGCGACTGGTGGGATCAAACTGCAGTTTGTCATAGTATCCAAACCAGTGGTGACGCGGACCTCTGGTAATTACCCGTGTGGGTGGAAACTCTGCTTTGTCAGCAAAGGCAACTCCGGCCAGAGCAGCGGAACCAGCGGTAGAAATCAAATGGGCAAGAAACTGACGACGGCTGACGGATTCAGGATGGATCATTGATTTTCTTCTGATTGAAATCACAGGAAGACCAGGCACTGCACCACAACAGTACCCCAAAAACCTCATAGAATCAGAGTAAAATAAACAGAACGGAAAAGCAACCGGATTCAGCAATGCTGACTTCGTCAAGATCATTAACTGCTTAAAACAGATGAACCAACTCTTTTCGTGGAATTTCAGCGGAGGAGAACCTTCTTTTGAATCGGTCTCGGCTTTATAATACTGTCTGACACATCACAAGATTCTTGTGCGCTGGATTTCCCTCAGGCAACATCCGGCAGATGATCCACCGCTAAAGCAGACTCGCAAATCTCTGTCCCATGATTTAATCCAATCCTGAATACCAGGTCTCTCACTCAGCAGGTTCTGCCGTTTTTATGAATAAACCCGTGCTCTACTCCAATGCAGCGAAACTTCTGGACCAGCAGCTTCCAGTCACAGATCCGGAAATTCAACAGATTCTTTGTGGAATTGGATTTACAGAACAGGAACGCGCTTTAACCCGCATTCGCGAGATGTGTACCTCGGAAGCCATCCGCAATGAACTGACCCTGATCCTGCCGACTCTGTTACAGGCTTTGACGGATGCAGCCACTCCCGATGGATCCCTGATCAATTTCGAACGTTTCATCAACAGCGTCTCCGAACCAGAGGTCATGCTGAATTTTCTCACCCACAATCCACGCGCCGTGGAAATCCTGGTCAGGTTGTTTGTGGGCAGCCAGTTTCTCACAGAGATCCTGCTGAAAAACCCGGACTACCTGGAGCGACTGACACGCTATAACCGGATAGCCGAATTCAAAAGTCAGCAGCAGTTTTATTCGGAAGCGATGGCGGCAGCGCGACAGGAATCGAAGTCGACAGCGGAAATTTTTGATATCCTGCGTCGATTTCAGCGGTGGGAACTCCTGCGCATCGGTGCCTGTGACACTTTTGGCTTGATGGATCTGAAAAACATCACCGTCCAGCTGTCACTGCTGGCAGACGGCCTGGTCCAGACCTGCCTGACGCTTCTCTCGGAGGAATTGAATCTTCCTCTGGATGACTTTGCCGTTCTGGCGTTCGGGAAACTGGGAGGGGAAGAATTAAACTACAGCTCTGATATCGACCTGGTCTTTATCGCTGGTGACAACTCAACACAGTACTGGCAACTCGGACAGCGGCTGATCAAGTCATTGATGGAATCTACGTCAGAAGGTTTTTTATATCGTGTCGACATGCGACTGCGTCCCTGGGGACGATCGGGGGCATTGGTCACAACGGTGGATGCCTACGTCGATTATTTCGCCAGGCATGGTCGCCTGTGGGAAAAGCAGGCGATGCTCAAAGCGCGTGTGATCGCCGGGAATCAGAATCTGGGTATTGATTTCTTTCGACGGATTGAACCACAGATTTTCAACTGTGATCCGGAAGAAGTACGTAAAAACGTTCTGGAAATGAAACAACGGATTGAAACGGAACTGAAAAAGAAAGGCAAAGACTGGGGCGAAGTCAAATCGGGGAAAGGTTCCATCCGCGATGTAGAATTCACCACACAATATCTGCAGATGGCAAATGGCGCCAAATATCCTTCCATTCGCAGTATCAACACTCTCGATGGCCTGGTCAGGCTGGTCGACCATGGTCTGATTCAGGCTGACGAATATCGTCACCTGACCAGCGGTTACGTCTTTTTCCGAAAAATTGAACACGCGCTGCAGCTGATGCACTACAACCAGGAACATCATATGCCCACCGATGAACGGGAGCTGGCATACCTGGCACGCAGACTCGACTTCCAGGAAGGACAACAGCTGGTTCAATATTACGAACAGCATCGCAAAGCAGTACGCAGCATCTTCAAAAAGTATATCTATCCCTCTCAGTCAGATTCCGGTCTGCACGCGGCTCACTCTGAACAGGAAAGCAATCCCATCGGCATGATGGCTGCGTCGTATTCGAAAGTCTTTAATGAAGAGGAAATCGAAAAACACAGCCAGATGGCCCGCAAGTTGAGTGAAACCAATAATGTAGAACTTCTGACGGAAAAAATCCCGGAAGACCAGGTGCGACTTACCATGGTGGGCTTCGATCAGACCGGGGACCTGTCACTGATCTGCGGACTCCTGTTTGTCTATGGATTTGACATCCAGCAAGGGCACCTGTTTACCAATCAGAAAGTCAAACCTGCTGCTTCGTCTCAAAGCCGTGCTCCCAAACCCAGTGAGAAATCAAAAAGTGCGCGCAAATTCGTCATCGTACTTGAGGTCAAAGCATCAGATGCCGCCGTTCAACCGTCGTTCTGGATCAGCTATAAAAATGATCTGACAGAACTGTTGCATAAAGTCGAATCCGGAAAAATCCAGGAAGCGGTGGGAGAACTTGCCAAGCGGGTTGCGGCAGCGCTGCACGACCTGCCTCAAGCCAGCCAGATGTTGTATCCGGTTGAAATTGAGTTGGATAACGATACCGATACACGCTACACCATCTTAAGAATTCAATCCGAAGATACGATCGGATTTCTGTATGAACTGACAAATGCGCTCTCCATGAGTGGCATCGACATCGCCAGAATGGTCATTGACTCTGAAGGAAACAAAGTCAGCGATGTTCTCTACGTTACGGATGACAAAGGAGAAAAAATCAGTGCCGAAGCACAACAGCAGGGATTAAGGGCTGCCATTGTACTTATCAAACATTTTACGCACCTGCTGCCGCGCTCACCCAATCCGGAAGCGGCCTTACTGCATTTCCGGGAATTCCTGGAGCATTTGTTTAAACAACCTAACTGGGTCGAAGAAATTTCGTCGCTCGAACGAACCAGCGTTCTCAGTGCACTGGCCAGACTGCTGGGCGTAAGTGATTTCCTCTGGGAAGACTTCCTGCGGTTACAACACTCGAACCTCTTCCCGGTGGTCGCGAACGTGGAAGAGTTAAAGAACCGCATTACCTTCTCTGAGTTAAAAGCAGAACTCGCACGGGAACTGGCAGAAGCAACGTCACCAGAAGATCAACAGGAACGCCTGAATGCGTTTAAAGACCGCGCCATGTTACGCACTGATATGCGACATATCCTCGGGCATATTTCAGAGTTCGGACAGTTTTCAGATGAACTGACTGATGTCGCTGAAGTCGTCGTCCAGGGTGCCTACGAAATCTGTGATCAGCAGTTACAGGAACGTTATGGCATTCCTCAACTGGAAACGGAAGACCCTTGTCGAATTTCTATCTGTGCACTGGGTAAGTGTGGCGGTCGCGAACTGGGCTTTGCCTCCGATATCGAGCTGATGTTTATCTATGAAGGTTCCGGTCAGACTACCGGCCCCGAAATGATCACAAACAATGAATACTATCTGAAACTGGTTGAGAAATTCAGTAAGACGATCAAGACCAGAAGTGAGGGGATTTTCCAGATTGACCTCCGCCTGAGACCATACGGACAGGCAGGCAGTCTTGCCGTTTCCGCCGAAGCTTTCCAGAGCTACTTTTCTCACGAAGGAGCAGCGTGGCCTTATGAGAGACAGGCACTGGTAAAACTCCGCCCGATTGCCGCTGATGAAGAATTCGGAAATCAGATTGTCCGCATGAGGGACACCATTATCTATAGCGGCAAACCTTTCGACGTCGCTGCAATGCTGGCCATGCGCGAGAAACAGATTCAGCAGCTCGTCAAAGGGGGGACCATTAACGCCAAACTTGGGGATGGTGGACTCGTTGATTGTGAATACCTGATCCAGAGTCTGCAGATCACCTACGGTCATCGGAATCCCGGTTTGCGAACCACGAACACACTGGAAGGGATTGACTCCCTCAAAGAACTGGGGTTAATCAGTCCCGATGATTACGTGAAACTCCGCAATGCTTATATCTTTCTCCGCAGACTGATCGATGCACTTCGTATGGTCAGAGGTAACGCCAAAGATTTAACAGTCCCGCCTCAAGATCAGGAAGAGTTCGAATTCCTTGCCAGACGACTGGGTTACGGTTCGCATACCGAGAAGCTGCAGACAGAAATCTCCATGACTATGGATCGTGTGCGTGACTTCAGTCGGCTATTGGCTCCCATCAAAGCCATGACCATTCGAACCAATGGTTAATCCCCGGAATACCTGTTTCGCTCAAAACATGCAGGAATCTGCCGAAAACAGCCTGTAATCAATCATCATATTGATGTCACTAATATCACTTTGAGCGCACACTCTCTTTTATCCCGAAAAACAGATATTTCATTAAAACCAATAATATCAGTCAGTTACAGCATTTCCTGTTTAATTGGCACAATCGATGCTTTTTAACATCCTTCAGAAGCGGTCGTGAGATTCAAACAAGACTGTTATTTCTTTTAAGGAATGGAGAGATGAAAAAATTATTGATCGTTTGTGTCGCATTCGCAGGTTTGGCATTCGTCGGAACGACCTCCACTGCTCAAGCTGGTGGCGTGAATTTCGGAATTACCATCGGAAATGGTTTTAGCGGGTACTATGGGAATCCGGGGTACGGATATAACCAGACCC
>JAGQQP010000174.1 GCA_020426085.1 Planctomycetaceae bacterium
AAAGAGGGAGCCGCCATTGATGATTTTTCCAAACCAGACCGTGTTGTCGTCGGAGTATCCCGACCTGAAATTGCAGATACACTACACGAACTCTATAAGCCATTTCTGCGTACCGAACATCCATTCCTCTCAATGGAACTGGAAAGTGCGGAAATGACTAAATACGTAGCAAACTGCATGCTGGCAACAAAAATCAGTTTCATCAATGAAATGGCAAACCTGTGCGAACGCGTCGGTGCCGATATCAATCAGGTGAGACGGGGAATCGGCCATGATCAACGAATTGGTTTTTCCTTCCTGTTTCCCGGAGTGGGGTATGGGGGTTCCTGTTTCCCCAAAGATGTCTCTGCATTGATCTCCGTTGCTAAAAGCCAGCAGATGGAACCAGCTATTCTGAATGCCGTCGACCGGGTCAACACCGCGCAGAAAAGAGTCCTTTTTGAAAAAGTAAACCACTTCTTCAACGGCGATCTGCAGGGCAAAACCTTTGCAATCTGGGGACTGGCCTTCAAGCCGAAGACGGATGATATCCGTGAAGCACCTGCCCTGGTCTTGATTGATCAACTTTTAGAGGCCGGCGCGCAGCTGAAAGTCCACGATCCGGTTGCCATGGACAATGTCAAAGAAATCTATGGCGATCAACTTGCTTATTTCGACCATCACTATGATACTCTGCAGGGAGCCGACGCCCTGATCATTGTCACGGAATGGAATGAATTTCGGCATGCAGATTTTGATTATATTCAGCATAAACTGTCTAACCCCGTTATCTTTGACGGGCGGAATCTGTATGAGCCTGCAAAAATGAAACAAAAAGGCTTTGATTACATCGGCATCGGGCTCAGTACTTTAAAAAGTAATAGCTAAATTCTCAGCATACAATCAAACCAGACTTAATAAGCAGACTGGTTCCTGAAACTCAGTGATCAGGAATCTTCAGAAAGAACGGAAAAATGGACCACGAACTCAAAGAGAAATGCACGGGAATCATGGATCGCATCGTTAAATTACGAGACTCTCTTTGACTACGCTGACAAAAAAAAACGCGCTGCTGAAATCAACGAACTCATGGGAGCTGCCGGTTTCTGGGACAACCAGGAGAAGGCACAGGGGCTCGTCAACGAAATGCAGCAGATACAACTGATTGTCAAACCTCTCAACCAACTCGTCGAAGGCGCAGATGATCTTGAAGTCCTGATGGAGTTCATTGAGGAAGAAGGCAGCGAGGACAGCATCCCGGAACTCACTGCTACCGCCGAGCGGCTCGAATCGACTCTGGAACATCTGGAGCTTCAAGCCATGATGTCTGCTCCGGAAGATGGTTCCGCTGCCTACTTAAGTATTCAGGCGGGTGAAGGAGGCACCGATTCTTCTGACTGGGCAGAGATGCTGCTGCGCATGTATTTACGCTGGTGTGAACGCAGAGGGTTCAATGTAGAACTGCTGGATCGTTCCGATGCAGAAGAAGCAGGCATCCGCAGCGCGACGATTCGAATTGAAGGGGACTACGCCTATGGGTATCTCAAAGGAGAGACTGGTAACCACCGTTTAATCCGGATCAGTCCGTTTGACTCTGCAGGGCGCCGACATACATCCTTTGCCGCAATTGATGTTTCACCTGACATGGGTGAAATTGCAGAAATTGAAATTAACTGGGACCAGGATGTGCGCGAAGACACCTATCGTGCCAGTGGAGCAGGGGGGCAGCATATTAATAAAACGGATTCTGCCATCCGCCTCACCCACCTCGAATCAGGCGTTGTGGTACAATGTCAGAACAACCGCAGTCAGCATAAAAACCGCGCAGAAGCCCGTAAAATGCTGAAAGCAAAACTGTTCCAGATCGAACAGGAAAAACGCGATGCAGAACTGGCTGCGAAACGAGGCGGTAAGTCTAAGATCGGTTTTGGAGGTCAGACGGTTCGGAATTATGTGTTGCACCCCGATCAGTACGTTAAAGATGCGCGTACGGGGTATAAAGCAGGGAACCCGGGCCCCATTCTGGATGGCGATCTCGATGGTTTCCTGGAAGCATTTCTACGCTGGGGTATGACGGAAAATTAAGGGGATAAACAGAAAATCAACTGTTTGATTATCTCATTTGGGGGAGAGAAAAGATGCTGCAAAAATCATGTACCTGTCTGGTTTTAATCACACTTTTTCCGTTTGTACTGGCAGGCTGCCTCAAAGTGGAACATCCTTCCCCGGAAGCAAAGTCTCATGCGGAACCCCAGCCTGGTGAAGCCGTCCAAACACCCCCACAGGCGAAAGAACCCGCAGCTGATGTGATTCCCGAGACAGGCTTGACTGGTGAAGAGATTGAGGCCGGCTGGATCGCTCTTTTCGATGGTCACAGCCTGTTTGGCTGGAAACCCAATAATGATGTCAACTGGCATGTCGAAGAAGGTGTTATCAAAGCGGACAAGGGAGAACCAGGGCTACTGCTCACCACATCTCCGTTTGCAGACTACGAACTGAAATTCGAGTTCAAACTGACCCCCGAAACAAACAGTGGCATGTTTCTGAGAACCACATTTGACCCCAAAGATCCCAGTAAGGACTGTTATGAACTGAATCTGTGTGATCAGAAAACCGAATTTCCGACCGGTAGCCTGGTTGCCCGCAGCAAAATCGAAAAACCGCTTCCCGTCAGTTCTGACTGGCAAACCTGTAACGTACGCCTGGAAGGACCGGAGATCAAAGCCAGTATCAATGGCAAAGAGGTTCTGAATTTCAAAGACTCTTCCGACAATCTGCGCAAAATCGGTTTCATCGGACTGCAGAAAAATGAAGGTGCCATCGAATTTCGCAAAATCTATCTGAAACCACTCCGGATGTCGACTATTTTTAACGGAGTCGATCTGGCAGGCTGGAACGTTGTCCCTGGTTCGCAGAGTACATTTGAAGTCGTCGACGGCACAATTCATGTCACTGCTGAAAAACAGGGCTACCTGGAAACAGAAGAGACCTGGGGAGACTTCCTGTTTCAGGCAACAGCAAAGTCCAATGGCGAATCCCTTAACAGTGGTTATTTTTTCCGTGCGATCAAAGGATCGGAAAAAGGGATGGCCAATGGCTACGAAGTTCAGATTCATAATGGAATCAAAGAGGGAGACCGGACCAAACCTGAAAACGCAGGAACAGGCGCCATATTCCGAAGAACTGAAGCCAGACGCGTGGTGACCAACGATCATGAATGGTTCACCACCACACTCTCTGCCTATGGCCCTCATATTGCAGTCTGGATTGACGGCTATCAGGTGACCGACTGGACTGACACCAGAAAGCCCGATGAAAATCCTCGTAAAGGTCTGCGACTGGAAGCGGGACATATCAGCCTGCAGGGGCATGATCCCACAACGGATCTAAACTTCAAAGATTTGAAAGTCAGCAGTCTCCCGGCTGATGCTCCCTGAATTCACAGACACTGCGAATTGCGTGAAACAGCTCTGCTCCGGGAGCAAGCTTTGTTACCACTTTGCGTACCCCCCAGAGCTTTGCCGCAACAATAACTTCCGGGTGTGCCAGCCCCATGATGCCAATGACTGGCACAGTCAGCGTCCTGTTAATTAATTGATCGAGAACGGATTCCCAGGGGTCCAGGTCATACACAATGACATCCGCTGTGTCCTGGAGCGAGGCTGTGACAATTTCTCCTCCCCAGCCTCTGATCTGGTCCTCCAGCATGCTGCAATACCGACTGTCGCCAGAAAACACACAGATACGCGGTGCAATTCCCTCTCCATCCAGCCGTAGTGGTAAAGCCGATGATTCCCATAGAAAGATTTCATCACGCCCGGCGGTCAGAGGAAAAACCTGAGCATGCGACTCAATAATTTCCATTTCTCTTTGAATCCGGGAAGCAGCGCTGCGCGCGGGAACACGAATACTGAACGGCCAGATTGATCGAGTTCTTCCATCAGATTCACACCAGACTCCATAGCAGCAGACAAAACGACTCAATGGAAAACGGCTGACAAGATCGTCTAAAATGTGAGGACCATACTCATCAGGCCAGTTCTGACAAACGATGATCAAATCCGGAGTTACATTAACAGTCGGGATCAGATCCATACCGGAGATTTCAAGAATCCGGGCTTCGCTGCAGATTTCTCTGACGGAGCTCACAACGGAATCCATTTCCGGAGTCAGATTACCAATAATCAGCACATGCATCTGATAAAGGCCTTATGAGAATTACACTTTTGTCCAGATGTCGGTAGAAAGTCAGCTGCATTTATACCTGATCGAACTGGTTTCTGAAATGCTCTCTGGAAGGATTTTCCACCTGCCTTAAAGCTGCAGATCACTCTTGCCAAATATTGTAAATTTTGCCATAACTCATTTTCTATTAGGCTGATCGGACTCAAAACAGAACAAAATAGAAATCGTGCTCGAGGTTATCTTCCTCGCCAAAACGTTGTGGAAAAGGATTTCGTCACGTTGCTCGAACCACCGTCTCCCGAATTATTGCATCGATTAACAAAGCTCAAGCTTTGTACCACAGCTGATGTGAGACGCTGTCGGAGCCGTGTGCGTAAACTGGCACGTGGCATTCCCGCATTCGACTCTGTCTGGATTGATGCTCTGGTTCAGGCACAGAAAATCACTCCTTTTCAGGCACGCGTGCTGGAATCGGGACACCCGGAGCAGTTGGCTGTAGGACCTTACCTGTTGATTTCAGAACTGGGACATTCTCCCCAGTCCCACACCTATATCGCCAGGGCTCCAGAGAGTACAGAACAATGTGCTCTGAAAATCACGACTCCCCAAACCGATCAACCTCAGCAGTTACAGAAACACTTTCAAAATCTGCTGCAGCGATTACAGGGACTGCAGCACCCCTCGCTGGTATTACCTCGGGTCATTAAACAGCTTCCCCAACAGTTTGTGATTGTCAGTCATTACTTGCCTTCCGTTCCTGTTTCAGAACTACTGATCCGCCGGGGCCGGTTTCCGGTTCCCGTAGTTCTGGCTATTGGTGCACAACTGCTGGAGGCACTGGTATTGCTCGAGCAGCGAAAAGTAGTACACGGCGATATTCGTCCCTGGAATGTCCGTCTGACTGCGAGAGGGAATGCTGCCCTCGTCGATCCCGGTCTGGCCCCCATCCTCTCTCCTGAACTGACCATTCACGCCGCATTACCACCGCGTTGTTATGATGGTATCGCTCCAGAACTGATCGGCACCGGTCGCCATCCCGATACGCAAAGTGATCTGTATGCTCTGGGATGTTTGCTCTGGGAATTACTCGCGGGACGACCTCCCTTTACAACAGGTGATCCGCTGGCCAAACTGGCCTGCCATCAGACAAAATCTGTGCCCGATATCCGCAGCTGGGCTCCCGAAACACCTGCAGGGCTGGCCGAAGCTTTAATTCGCTTTACGGCTGCTGATCCCGGGCTGCGTCCCTCGATTATGCAGGCGGCACAAAAACTCTGGCCCGGAACAACTTCACGAAATCTCCTCACCAGATTCCATGATTCCTTTCAGCACCAGACCTCCCGCGTTGAACCAGATTTGAAATCAGAAAAACCGGGCCGATTACCTCTGATCGCCGCACTGATTTTTGTGCTCTCCGGACTATCGTACACACTACTGGATGAAGGAGCCCGAAACCATCTGCTGAAGATTACATCCAGTGTTTCCTTCAACCAGACTGACCAGAATCCCTCCACGCCCCCCGACACTCAGCCTATCGAAAACAAAACAGAGGCTTCAGTTCTCACGTTGATCCCGGCCCCCGACGAACAGGGGGTAATCCGGTTGGAAGCCGATACTGTGTACGAATCAACCAGTATCACCACCATCGGCCCTCTTACCCTCAAGGGGAATCCGGCACATCCTGCGATCATTGAAGTCAAAGATGATTCATTTCAAGTGGTCGCTGAACAGCTGACTGTGGAAAATGTGATATTTATCAATCGAACCAGCGCCCCTCATACAACAGCACAAACGAATCACGCTCTGCTAAACGTGACTGCCCAGAACATCAAACTCCACTCCTGTTACTTTGCGCAACTGGAAGCAGGTGCAAATACCGGTTCGAACCAGATCCGTAGTGCCTTGTATTGGAAACCATTGGATCCCCAACAACGAAACGGGACCAATCTGGCATTTCAGAATACGATTTTTGCTGTTCCCGGGCATGCAGTACATGTATCTCAAACACCTCAGAGTATTTCACTCGCTAATTGCCTGAACCTCACTTCACGCTCACTACTCTATCTGGAACACCCGCCGGAAATTGACCAGCAGTTAAACCTCAACCTGCAACATCTGAGTATGCGGGAAACAGGCCCACTCCTGTTATTAAACTGGTCCGACCAGATTCAGATTCATGGAGCCATTCAGATAGAAGCCCGGGACTGTGTATTTGAACTGTCCCGGTCTGCTCTGATACAGGTTCAGGGATCGAAGCCTCCCAAAAACTGGCTCTCATCGGTCGGACTGATGGGGGAAGGCTCGGTTGCTTCTTCCAATATTCTGATCGCTGGCTGGCAGGAGTCCCCCGGACAGTCGCTGGAAGAACTCAGTACAGACAATATGATGATTGAAGGCCTCTCCACGGGAGAATTTCAATATGCAGCTGAAATAAGTCTCCGCCCTGCAGATTCTCTGGTTACCGCGGCTCAAGTGCCACGTAAATCGGCCCAACCGCCGGGTATTCAGCCAGAAATGTTTCCAGACTTTCTCACCAGCCTGAAATCCCTCGAAAAGTAAGCTGATGAGTCGCAGTTCTCCGCGCGATCTCCTTGAAGGGAGCAGGGGGGATTGGTAATATCTCTACCAGTCCTGTGATAACATCCTTCGATCGGGGTCTGTACGCATCTGACGTTACCCGGGTTGAAATACGTACCTACTCTAATCTGATGCGACTATGAATATCGACCATGAGTATCGAACCGACATCTCCAGCGGATGGAACCGTAAGCATATTTTAGGACTGCAGGACCTCACTCGGGATGAACTCAACATCATTCTCAATCAGGCGGCAGAGTTTAAGCGTCTGGCCACAATTGGGGAAACCAAATTAACACCATTGGCCGGTACCGTGGTCGCCAATCTGTTCTTTGAACCATCCACACGAACTCGAATCAGTTTTGGACTGGCCGCTAAACGCCTCAGTGCCGACACAGTCGACTTTTCTGCTTCCGGCAGCAGCCTCTCCAAAGGCGAGAGCTTTGTCGATACCGCTAAGACAATCGAAGCGATGGGCGTTTCTTATGTCGTCGTCAGACACAAAACTCCTGGCGCTCCGCAGCTGCTGGCACAACACCTGGATGCCAATATTCTCAATGCCGGAGATGGTACACACGAACATCCCACACAGGCACTGCTTGATATATTTACGATTCGGGAACACTTCGGCAAAATTGAGGGGCTGACGGTCACGCTGGTCGGCGACATTCTGCACAGTCGCGTAGCCCGTTCCAATATCTGGGGGCTGAAAAAACTCGGGGCGCACGTAATTGTCTGCGGACCGACCACCTTGATTCCCAGTGAAATCTCAAAACTGGGAGTAGAAGTCTCCAGCAACCTGGATGACGTCCTCCCTCGAACGGACTGTCTGAACCTGTTACGTATTCAGTTTGAACGTCAGCGGGGACATTTTTTCCCTTCCATCCGGGAATACGCACACCTCTTCGGAATGAACAAACAGCGCATTAACAAAGCCAAAGATAATGTGCTGATTCTCGCCCCGGGTCCCATCAACAGGGGGGTCGAAATTACTCCTGATGTGGCCGATGGTCCTCATTCAGTCATTTTAGGTCAGGTCAGTAATGGACTGATCATTCGAATGGCCTGCCTCTATCTGCTCCACCTGCAGCGAACTGCCTCCTTGGGAACACCAGGATGAAATCGATTCTCATCAAAAACGGTCGCATCATCGACCCTTCACAAAATCTGGATCAGACGGGAAACCTGTTAATTGAAAACGGGAAGATTACCGGACTGTGTGAGGCGACTGTCTCTGCTGACGAAATCATTGACGCCACCGGACTGATCGTCAGCCCGGGATTCATTGATATTCATGTCTCGCTCTGCGAACCCGGCTTTGAAGAAGACGAAACGATTGAGTCGGGAACCGCTGCTGCATTAGCCGGCGGTGTGACCT
>JAGQQP010000175.1 GCA_020426085.1 Planctomycetaceae bacterium
CGGCAAAGCAGCGATCGCCCATGACTCGCGAATCAATTCTTCGCACTTTGCCCGCATCGCAGCCAGCGTGCTGGCAGGGCACGGCTTGACGGTCTATTTCTTCAAAACATCACGCTCCACCCCCGAGCTCTCTTTCGCCGTTCGGGAGTGTGGTTGTGACGTCGGTGCGATGATTACCGCTTCGCATAACCCTCCTTCCGATAATGGTTTTAAAGCTTACTGGTCGACCGGAGGACAGGTTCTGCCGCCCCACGATCAGGGGATTATTGACGAAGTCTATCAGGCGACCGAGATCCCGTTGCTCGATTTTGATCAGGCGGTAGAGCAGGGGCTGATCCAGTTAATCGACGATGATGTCGCTGGCAAATACCGCGCCGCGGTCGTCAGTCAGAGTCATTCCGGAAACCGCGATCTGACGGGGTATTTCACACCCCTGCATGGCGTGGGAGAAACGTCCGTGTATCAGGTGCTGCAGCAGGCGGGCTTTACCGGCATTCAGAAGTATGAGCCGCAATGTGAGCAGAACGGCAATTTTCCGAACGTGCCCGATCAGCTCCCGAATCCCGAACGGACGGAAGTCTATCAGCCTGCGATTGAACAGGCGAAACAGGACGGCGGCGAAATCATCCTCGCCAGCGATCCCGATGCCGACCGCATGGGGGTCTGTGTCAAAAACGAGTCAGGAGAATTCATTCATCTGACCGGGAATCAGGTTGGTGCCTTACTCGCCGACTATGTACTCCGCAAACGCCAACAGGCAGGCTCACTTTCACCGGATCACTTCGTGGTCGAGACGATTGTGACCACTCCGCTGATCGCTGCCATTGCCCTCAAAGCCAATGTGCGGATCATCAATAATCTGCTCGTCGGTTTCAAATACATCGCAGAGACGATGGACGCAGAAGGGCCGGACAAATTTGTATTCGGAACGGAAGAGTCACTTGGCTATCTGGCTGGTGAATACTGTCGCGACAAAGACGCGGCGATCGCTGCGCTCTGGGCCTGTGAACTTGCCGCCGAACTCAAAGCGGAAGGCAAAACACTGCTGGATCGGCTGGATGAACTCTACCGTGAACACGGTTTTCATCTGGAAGGTCAGGTCTCCAAAACCTGTAAGGGTTCCTCGGGGAATGAGCAGATCAAACAATTGATGAAGGCCTTTCGCAATACGCCTCCCCAGAAAATGGGAACGCTCAATTTCACCCTGGTCAGAGACTATCAGGATCTGGAAATCCGGTCATTACCCGAAAATACGGTGACCGAGACCTTTTCGAAACCAAAGGGAAATGTTCTGATGTTTGAAGCCCGGGCCGAAGGATCGCCGCTGACGGTGCAACTGGGTGTACGACCTTCAGGTACCGAGCCTAAGATCAAATTTTATTACTTCGCCCAGGCAGAAGTCACAGATCCCGGCCTGCTGGAACAGGCCAAAGACGCAGCCTTCTCGACAATTGAAGACTTTAAACAGGCGTTGATGGCGTGGATTGACCAGACCCTCGCTGATACTTGATGAAATGACTTGATACAGAGAGACGAAAATTCTTCTCAGCAATCTCCATTTCTTTGATTGTGAACAGCCATAAGAGACCTATAATTATTAACATATTTTAATATAGTCCAAACGCCGGCCATTATTCCTGAATACTGGTTCCGGGATAACGACACAACAGAAAGCAGCAGGGGGAGTCTGTTCAACGTCAATCAGGCAGACTGCAATCTGTCTGCTCCCACCTTCGAAAATCACCCGTTTCAATTGAATTCAAAACTATCAGTTTCAGGCAACATCATGACGCAACAACGTATCGGGATTTGGATCATCGGCGCATGGGGCGGTGTCGCAACCACTGCCGCAGTCGGATTATCAGCACTCAAACAGGGGCTCACCGGGACCAGTGGTCTTGTTTCAGAAAATCCCTATTTCGAAAAACTGAACCTCAAAAGCTGGGACCAGTTTGTTGTTGGCGGACATGAAATCCGCGATACGTCTTTTGTTGAAGCGGCTCAGTATTTCAGTGACAATTCCGGCGTCTTCCATCCGGCTCTGTTGAAAGCCGTCGAAGAAGACCTCAAAGCTTTTGATCAGAATGTCAAGCCGGGGACCCTGATTCATGTCGGCGATACCATTCGTTCTCTCGCCGGAGATGCAGTCAAAAAGTTCGATTCGGAATCTCTGCAGGAAACACTGGCACGACTTTCTAACGACATCAGTGAATTCCAGAAGCAACACGATCTGGCTCACGTGGTGGTCGTCAATCTGGCATCCACCGAGCCCCCCGTCAGCGATTCTGCTAAATCGCTGACCCTCGCTGAACTGAAATCGGCACTCGACTCGGGAGAAACATCTCCTGTTCCCGCCAGCACCCTGTATGCGATTGCCGCCATGAACGCCGGCTGTTCGCATCTGAACTTCACCCCTTCCGCAGGCACCGATCTGCCGGCTCTGATTGAACTGGCTGAAGAAAAACAGGTTCTGCATGCAGGCCGCGACGGCAAAACGGGTGAGACACTGATGAAAAGTGTGCTCGCTCCCATGTTTGCACATCGCAATCTGAATGTCATGAGCTGGGTCGGTCATAACATCTTCGGGAACCTCGATGGCAAAGTGCTCGATGATCCGGTTAACAAATCCAACAAGGTTGTCTCCAAAGATCACCTGCTCACCGAAATTCTGGGTTACAAACCACAGACACTGGTTTCGATTGAATACATTGAATCCATGGGCGACTGGAAAACCGCCTGGGACCACATCCATTTCAAAGGTTTCCTCGATACCAAAATGGCTCTGCAGTTTACCTGGCAGGGAACCGACTCCATCCTGGCTGCTCCGTTGATGCTCGACATGGTCCGCTTCACCGAACGCGAATGGCGTCGCGGAAACAAGTCTGGCGTGATGACGCACTTGAGCTCGTTTTATAAAAGCCCGATGCAGGCAACCACACCCGAATTCGAACGCCAGTATCAGCAACTCGAACAATGGGCCGACATGGTTGCGGAAGAATCATAGTTCGTATGAAAACTCTGCTTGCCTACTTTCAGTTGATGCGTCTGCCCGCTGTGTTCACAGCGATGTCGGATATCATTCTCGGCTTTTTACTGACGCACGGATCGTTTTCGCCTCCCGTCTCATTTGCATTGCTGCTGGTCGCTTCGGCCAGCCTGTATCTTTCGGGAATGGTGTTCAACGATGTCTTCGACCGTAAAGTGGATGCAGAAGAACGGCCTTCACGCCCCATCCCCTCCGGACGCATCTCGACGCAGAAAGCGGCAACGCTCGGTGGACTGCTGATGCTCGCCGGTGTCGGTGCTGCCCAGACCGTCGGCACGCAGAGTCTGATCGTCGCTGGCCTGCTGGTCGTGGCGATCCTCAGTTACGATATGCTGCTGAAAAAAACATTTCTGGCACCTCTGATGATGGGAACCTGTCGATTCCTGAATGTCATGCTCGGTGCCAGTGCCGTCGCCCGGGAAATCAATCTCTGGGTGAAACCGCAGTTACGCATCGCTGCGGCACTTGGTCTGTTCATTGTAGGTCTGACCTGGTTTGCCCGTATGGAAGCGAAGGACAGTCATCGCGGTCATCTGGTCGGCGGACTGCTGGTCATTAATTCCGGACTGGGAGCCTTGGCCTGGATGCTGGCCACTTATCCCTGGCCGCTCGAAACCAATCTGTCGATGGTGCTGGCGGCTCTGGGGGTCGTTGCACTGACCATCAATCGCCGCCTGGTGCAGGCGATCCTCAACCCCGTATCACAGAATGTCCAGATCGCCGTCAAAACCATGCTCGCATCTTATGTGATGCTGAACGCGATTCTGGTCTTCGTCTGGACAGCCAATCCACAGTACGCCATCCTGACAGCAGCACTCCTGCTCCCCACAATCCTGCTGTCTCGCTGGATGTCGGTAACGTAATCAGACTGAAACGCTGTCTGAAGATCAGGATGTGGGCTGGAATCCCATGACCTGGTATTGAGCCAGTTCGATGGGGTCGGTCAGCTTGATGGCATCAATGGCGTTATAGGAGAGCATTACTTTTCTTGCGCCCAGAGAGTCGGGTTTGTCCCGTTCGAACATGACGACCGAACTCGAAAGCAGGTAATTCTGAAACGGGATTGATTCCTGGTACGTGGTGACGACGATTCCCTTTTTGGGAATCGCATTCGGCCAGTTTTCCAGAATCGAACGCCAGCCTTCTGCACTATCCATGATATTTCTCTTTATATGAATGATTGAAAAACAGGTTTAGGAAGACGAAAGATAAATCTTCGCCTGCAATTCGGCAAGAGGAACATTTCCAGTACTGAACGGGAAAGCGGTTCCCCATCGGAAGCCGACGCGTTATGATTCTCCCAGTTGCTCCCGCCTCTCTCGTTACTATTGCTGAGATCGTTTTCGAACCTTGCTGACTCCTGAATTAAAACAGAACCCCGCGGCCATTGGTTTTCGCGAATTTGTCGCCCTGATGGCACTGATGCAGTCACTGGTGGCGCTGTCGATCGATGCAATGCTGCCTGCATTAACGGAAATCGGTGAGGAGCTGGGGGCATCAAAAGCGAACGACAGTCAGTTAATCGTCTCGTTCCTGTTTCTGGGTCTTGCCTTCGGGCAGGGGATCTACGGCCCCCTTTCAGATACCACGGGGCGAAAACCTTCCCTGTATCTCGGATTTGCTCTGTTCCTGGCAGGGGGACTGTTCTCTCTGTTTTCCACCGATCTGAAAGTCATGCTGGCCGGGCGCTTTCTCCAGGGACTCGGTCTGTCGGCCCCCCGGTGTGTAATTGTGGCCATCGTCCGCGACCAGTATGAAGGCCCCGAGATGGCACGCGTGATGTCGTTTGTGATGACCATTTTTATTTTCGTCCCCGCGATCGCTCCGACACTGGGGCAGGGGATTCTCATGGTCGCGAACTGGAGAGCCATCTTTGCAGCGCTGTTAGCTTGCGGGGTTTTTACACTGGTCTGGCTGGCAACGAGGCTACCGGAAACGCTGCCGCTGGAACGACGCATCCCTTTTTCGATTTCCCGCATCAAAAACGCGATCAAAGAAGTCTGCTCGCATCGGGTTTCGATTGGCTATACGATTTCACTGGGGCTCATCTCCAGCGCGTTTCTGGGATACTTAAGTTCGGCGCAGCAGATCTTTCAGAAACAGTATCAGCTGGGAACGCTGTTTCCGCTTTACTTCGCGATTCTGGCACTCTGTATCGGCGGTGCGTCCTTCGTGAATGGCAGACTGGTCATGCGGTTTGGCATGCGGAATCTGTCCCGCTGGTCGAAGCGAATCTCCACGGTGCTCTCACTGCTGTTTTTTCTGTATGTGCTCTCTACGGGCGGTCTGCCTCCGCTCTGGACCCTGATGGCGTATATGATGGCGATCCTCTTCTGTTTCGGTATCATGTATGGAAATCTGAACGCGATGGCAATGGAACCGCTGGGGCATATCGCCGGTGTGGGGGCGGCTGTGATGGGGGCCCTCTCCACGCTGATTTCAGTTCCCTGTGGCATTCTGATTGGTCTGAGTTATAACGGCACCGTCATTCCCGTGATCAGCGGATTTACGGTTTCCGGCATCCTGATTGTCGCTGTGATGCACTGGATCGAAGCGGTACCTGCTTCAGACACCATCGAATCTGATTTGTCAGAGTGACATCTTGACGTGCCCACACCAGTTAAAATTTCCGATCGATTGTGCTAGATTGAGCATCTGGTCTGTCTCACGTTTTCCAACATTCGTTTGCCTCAATAACAGAGATGGCTTGAGTCCTTCCTTACCACTTCAGACAGGGATTTGAGAGATGGGTTATCAGTTCAAACAACAGGAGTCGCTGGCGTCTGGTGTGCGTCGCATTGCCGGCGAACAGCTGAGTCAGGCGATTCAGATTCTGCAGGACCCGGAGCAGAACCGCCATTACGCCATCCATGAAGTCCGTAAACGCTTCAAGAAACTGCGCGGGCTGGTTCGCCTGGTTCGCAGCGGGCTGGGGGACGAGTACACTGCTATCAACATCTGGTATCGAGATGCAGGCCGCCGACTCTCGCGAATCCGCGATGCAGAATCGCTTCTGGAATCGCTGCAGGCACTGCAGCAGCGACATACAGATCCCGCATATGCTGAGTTGTTTGCAGATTTCGAAAACCGGTTTCGTGCACGCAAACAGAAAGTCGTTGAAGAATGGATCGACCTCGATCAGGAACTGGAACAGCTTTCCGGCGAATTGCAGGAAGCGAAGCAACTGGTCGAAAGCTGGAAGATCAAAGGTGCCGCCTTCAAAGTCCTCAAAGCGGGCCTCCGTCGCACGTATCAACGCGGTGCAGTCGCATTATCGCAGTTGCATAAGAGTTCCGATGATGAGCTGTTTCACGAATGCCGCAAACGCAGCAAGTATCACCTGTATCATATTCGGCTGCTGAACCAGGTCTGGCCGACGATGCTGACCGCACGTCAGAGCGAACTGGATGAACTCAACGATTATCTGGGTGACGACCATGACCTCGCGGTGATGACGCAGGTCATCACGGGAGAACCGGACACCTTTGGTGCATCCGCTGATGTCGAGCAGTTGTTGACGCTCATTCGCCAGCAGAGACACGAACTGCAGACAGCGGGGCTCAAACTGGCGGACCGCATTTTCGCTGAAAAACCGAAAGCGTTTGCCCACCGTCTCAAAAATTACTGGAAGCTCTGGAAAGCGGATCGCATCGGTTGAGCACTTGGGGAGGGACAGATGAAGCAGAACGTAGAACCTTTCATCGAAATGATACGCGATGAACGATTTCAGGACGCGTTAGAGACTCTCAATGCAGATCCCTTCCTGGCTACATCCCATGCAGAACAACCTGGTCAGTTTCATGGCGTTTCTCCATTACATTGGGCTGCCCACCGGAATGCAGTTGAACTTTGTGAACGACTTATCGAACTGGGCGCGGATGTAAACGATTCCGCGGGAAACTGGTGGCTGACACCGCTTTCCTGGGCCGCCGATGCGGGAAGAGTAGTAACCGTTGAACTCCTGCTGAAACATGGTGCCGACGTCGATCAGGATGCGATTGCAGGTACAACCGCGTTACATGCGGTTGCCATGGGCGGTTCTTCACAAGGTAGCCGTGATCCCGCTGCATACCAGAGAACTGCTGAAATTCTGATAGCCCATGGTGCCTGTCTGAGCGGTCGTTCCGAACGCCGGCAGACTCCACTGGATGATGCTATTGAATATGAAAATGAGTACGTGGCAGCCGTACTCAGAGCTCACGGTGCTCAACCTTCATCTCCCGCAGAATGAAAACCGCTTCGAGTCCTGTTGCACCCGCAGGAATCGCATTACTCAACCGCCGGTATCCGCAGCAGGGAAATCAGCAGTCCCCGTTTCTGTCCCTGCACATCAGCGATTTCCGGCAGATGTCCGCAGACTTCAAACCCGAATTTCTCATTCAGATGTCTGGTCCCCTCGTTGTGATCGAAGTGCATGCCGATCAGCGTCGTGATTCCCAGAGCCGGGCAGGCGTCGATCATCTTCTGCAGTAGAAACGTGCCCAGTCCCTGTTTCTGGTGGGAGTTCGACAGGTACAGGCTGACTTCTGCGGTCTTGTCATACGCGGGCCGTCCTGCATAAAACGAAGTCACATAGATGCAGCCCACGATCTCTCCCGCTTCGTTTTCCGCGACCCAGATCGGTCGTTTCTCCGGCGAGAACTGCGCGAACCACTGTAGCCGACTTTCTACCGTAATCGGCTTCGTATCCGCCGTCGCGGTACCGGAGGGGATCGATTGATTATAGATATCCACGATCGCAGGCAGATCGTCCAGGGTGGCATCGTGGATGGTGATCATGATGATTTGTTCCAGACCCTGAATCATAGAAAGGGGGATGTAAAAAGTATCAATGGACGTTTTGTATCGTTCCAGACTGTTAAATTACGAATGAGATTATAATGACTGCTACCAGGATCAGCGGATACAGGATCCGCGACCAGAAGTCCATCCGGGCAACCAGCCGTTTTTTCTGGATGCTGTCTCCCTTGAGCAGGAAAGTGTTCGTGACGGTCTGGATTAATCCAGAAAAAACAGTAAGAGTCGAC
>JAGQQP010000176.1 GCA_020426085.1 Planctomycetaceae bacterium
TTCCTTCATCGCCGGTCAGGCTCTTTTCGATCAGTGACATCGCTTTCGCGGGAATCACGGGGCGATTGTTTTCATACGCTTCGGACCCCTGGTAACTGCACGCCGATTCGACCATTGCCAGTCTGCGACCATCGGTGGCGGCCAGGGTTAATTTATCACCTTCGACATCAAACAGAACACCGCCGAGTGCATATCGCGTGCTTTCCGGATCGGTGGCAAACACGGTGCGGCGAATCATTTCACGAAATGACTGCATCGGGATTTCAAAGAAGTTGGATTCGTTGAAGGTTTCGACAGCGGGGAATTCGGAAGGATCATGAACCGACAGACGGAACTCACTTTTGCCGGCCTGGATCAGAATGAAGTCCTGCTCGGACTCTTCGTCTTTCTTGAGTTCAATCTCCACGGAATCGGTATGGGCTTCCCGCAGGATAGAAACCAGCTCATGTACGGAGAGCAGAATCTGCCCGGGGATCATGACTTCGACTTCTTCGAAATCAAAGCGGATGCTGACTTCCAGATCCGTTCCGCTCAAAGTTGCTTTTCCGTCTGCTGCTTCCAGTTTGGCACACTTCAGAACCTCTTTCGGTGTGCGGGAACTGATAACGCTTCCAATAATCTGGAAGCCGGATAACAGGGTAGATCGAGAACAACTGAGCTTCATGTTTGAATCAACTTTTGTAAAAATGCGTGGAATTTGACGGCAGCCGCGGACATCGACGGGAACACTTTCTGGCTGCCTGAAATCTGCTCTTAAATGCTGATCTTATTTTATGTGATTTCCATGGGTTTCACAATCAATCTGAGGTCCCGAATCTCCACAACAACCTTGTTTTTCAAGGGAGTTTTCTTCTAAAAGATTTAAATTTAGAAGTAGTAGTATCAGAGGCGAGCAAAAAATGTGGATAATCCCAGATAGATAGACGGAAGTATCTGAAATAAAATGATTTAAAGACGGTGTAGCGATATGAATTTCTGTCGAAAACCTGTTGGTGAGATCTTGATGAGATGCAGACTGGCGGATCAGAAAGAGGAGGACTTTTTGAAGTCACGATCAGCGCTGTTTAGAAACGAAAAACAACTCGACTTTTTGTCACAGACTATTAACAGTTTGTCGACAAAAAAGTGCATCAGAAACCGTAAGATCGAGCCTGGAAAAAGTTCTCTGATCCGATTTCTCTGTTTGAATTATCTGTCTGCTATAAAGGGTATACCCCAAGTTGTTGCTTGATGCGAGAAATCTGCTGACGTAATCCAGGTGATTTTTCGAGATCGTTCTGAATTTGACGACAGGCATGAATAACCGTGCTATGGTTCTTGCGATTAAAATAATTTGCGATATTTGCTAAAGATTCGCCGGTCAATTCCCGGGAGAGGAACATGGCACATTGCCGTGGCAGAACGATCTGCTGAGACCGGTTGGCTGAGCGGATCTGAGCCAGACTGGTTTTGAACTCACGACAGACGACTCTGGTGATTTTGGCGGTACTGGTTCGTGGTGGAGTCAGATTCCCGTCCAGGAATTCCTGCACAAAACGACCATCAATCCGTTTCTGTTGAATGCGGCTGACCGTCTGCAGCTGATTGAGGAGTGCGGACAGCTCGCGTGGTGAGCACTCTTTCTGTTGCGCGATCAGAGTCAGTTCTTTTTCTTTGATGGGAATCTGTTCGAAATCGGCAAGGAATTTCAACAGCTCCAACCTGCTCTGGTATTTTAAAGGAGCAATTCCCGCACAGACTCCCCCATGAAATCGATTGATCAGCTTTTTCTGAAAATGGATCAGTTCACCGGGAGGCCTGGTCGACGTGATAATGGCGGTTCCGCCCTGTTTGAGAATCGCATCCAGCGTCGAGAGCAGTTCCAGCTGTGTATGCATCCGGTTTTCCAGGCTATGAATATCCTCCAGTACCAGCAGTTTCAGTTCGCGCAGTTTCTGCTGAAACGTGGCAATTTTCTTGTTTTTTGAAGCAACAGCATATTTGGCAGCAAATTCACTGGCCGTCATGCTGTTCCAGTCGGCGTTCGGATGGAGGGCGACAAAATCGGGTAACAGCGAGTTTATCAGAGCTGATTTTCCGCAACCCGAAGGCCCGTAAATATAGACCAGCTGAGGATCAGGTACGTCTGCAGACTGCAATAACTGCGAAACAGCCGTAAATGCATATTGATATTCGTTGAATATCTTGAAGGGTCGTACGGTCGCAGATTGCCGGGATTTTGACATCATCTGGAGACTTCTTTATCAGAAATATCCTGCTCAGAGCCTTACAGCTTGAACATGCGCGTCTGACTTTGTGAGCTGATAATGGCGGAATCGGATTCGCTGATGAAATCGACCGAGACACCCAGGTTACTGCAAATCAGTTCCATCACGCTTTGCATTTCCAGCACATCCAGCGCTTTGGGAACCGCGATTTTGATCATCATTTCAAACGTTTGACCATCTTCAGAACTGGTTGCTGAGAGATCCAGAATATCCACTCCATCCTGGCCTAGTTGCGAGGAGATTTTTCTGAGGATTCCCGCATGGTTTTCCCCAGAAATAGCGATCAGGTATTTTACACTTTCTCCCGGCGACATAATGGAAGGCACTTCGATTTCCGGATCTTTCACAGAAACATCAACATTAAAGGCATTGCAGATACCTTCGATATGTTCCTGAATCAGTGTCGGATCACGTTGTTCGGGAAAGTCAGCGGCGATCACAATCGAGAAAAAGTTCTGGATCACAGCAATACTGGCTTCATGCAGATTGGCACCCAGCTCGTCCATGGCTGTGGTCACAGCAGCCATAATACCAACACGGTTGGCGGACAGCAGAGAGATTATATAACGTTTCATACCAGACTCCGGTTCTGCAGAGACAGATAGACTGATCCCGATGCAAGTCATTCCTGAATGGGGAGTAGAAAATTGTATTGTAGCGAATCCGTCTAAATAATTGCGATTTGGATTCGAAAATATTAGATCTGAATGCAGAAAAGCCCCGTTTCTGGGGATAGGGGATTTGCCTATCTTTTCTGGTAAAATTGCTGTAAGTTGTTAAATGCCAAAGAGTCCGATCATCTGGTCGGTTGTGCCTCTCTATCGAGAAATCAATTAATGGAAATGGTTCATGGTACGGCTCGTTTCACTTTGCGTCATCCTTTGCCTGATACTCGCTCTGGGGATCATGTTCTTCAAAGTGATCATGCCATTCATTCTGCCATTATTCCTGGCAGCTGTTGTCGCGATGATCAGCCAGCCTCTGCTGAATTACTTTATTCGACGTACCAGGGGACATGTCAGATTTGCCGCCGGGCTGACGACGACTCTCATCGTCTCTGCCATTCTGGTTCCTCTGTGTGTTGGAATCTTTCTCGGATCGCTGCAGCTGTTTACGGCGATCGTCGACACTCTGGACGAGGCGAACTGGAATAAAACGGTCAAAACGATTCGCGAAAAAGTCGAAATCAGCAACGATAAATTTCAGCAGTTCGTGAACTGGTCGCACGAATATCTGGAATACGATATGGACTCACTGGTGACTACGGGCAAGTCGGGTGAGCCTAAGATCTCAGAAGATTTTCTCCGTAAAAATCTGCAGGCATCACTGGTTCCCATTGCCAAGCGTTCCCTGGGAGTCGCTGCTTCCACAGTCGGCCTGTTTGGGACATTGTTCTCGGCTGTAATTGCCTGGATCATGTTTATTATCGCCCTCTATTATTTTCTGGCAGATGGCTACCTGTTGATTGAATCAACCCAGTCGCTGATTCCCGTTCACGTGGATTATCAGAAGCGGTTGATCGATCAGTTTCAAAAAGTGGTTCGTGCGGTGGTGATTGCCACCTTTCTGGCAGCCATCGGGCAGGGTCTGACAACAGCGATCGCCTTATCGATCGTGGGGTTTGATCACTTTGTCATCTTTCTGATCCTGGCAACCATCACTTCCATGGTGCCTTTACTCGGTTCCTGGCTCATCTGGATGCCTTGTGCCGTATGGCTGATGTACCAGGGACACTGGGGATCTGCCATCTTTCTGATTCTGATTGGAACCCTTGTCGTGGGCACGATGGATAATATTATTCGGACTTATGTGCTGCAGAGCGACGCGAAGCTGCATCCGCTGCTGGCCTTCGTCAGTGTGCTGGGAGGACTGCAGGTGATGGGGCTCTGGGGTGTGTTCATTGGTCCGATTGTCGCTTCCTGTCTACACGCTCTGATCCAGATATTTAATACGGAATTGAAAGCCTTTTCCCAGGAAAAATTTCAGTCGCAGGGTCTGCTGGAAACCATGGGAGAAGCCCAGACAACGGGAGTCACAGAAGAAAAACCAGCTGAGTCACCTGCAGAAGCTTCAAAGGAGGCTGAGAAAGCGGAAAACAAACCCGCTTCAGAACCAGCGAAAACGCCTCCAAAGCAGAAAAAGAAACGCCGCCGATAGAGGATCAATGTCTTCTACTTCTTTTGTTAACGAATCAGTGACTGGTGCTCAAAGTGAAGATCGGCAGCAACATTGAAAGTGCAATAAAGCCGATAATCGAACCCATGCAGACCACCATGATCGGTTCAATCAGAGTGGTGGCAGACTTGATCGCGATTTTGACTTCACGGTCAAAGTAATCACTGAGTTTATTGAGTACCATTCCCAGGCGGCCCGTTGATTCACCCGACGCAATCATTTGCTGCATGGTAAAAAAAAAGAAACAGCGTTTTTCCTTCCATTGCTTCATGAATCTGTTTACCCGTTGTCACCAGTTCGCTGATATCCAGCCAGCTCTGTCTGAAGTGCACATTATCGGTCACGCCGGAACTGAGTTCGAGAGCTTCCAGCATGGGAACACCGGCATTGACGGTAGTTGCCAGCGTACGAATACTGCGACTGATGGCCAGTTTCTTGAGCATGGAACCAAAGACAGGCATGCGGATCAAAACCCAGTCAAAAGTGGATTTCCCCCAGGCCTGTTTCTTCACATAACAGAACGCACCAACCATTGCAGCCAGAAACAGTAAAATTAAATACCAGTACGAAGTCATGGCGGTTGAGACCATAATCATGGCTTTGGTGGGAGCCGGAATGGCAGCTCCTCGAGAGGCGAACATCGGCATCAGTTTGGGAAAAACATAAGTCAGCAGAAAAATGCAGATACCAACACACATCACCAGCATGATGGCGGGATACATCAGAGCGCCTTTGACCTGCTGAATGGTTTCCTGTTCTTCTTCTGCCTGTGCAGCAATCCGGTTCAGCATTTGTGGCATGGTTCCACTGGCTTCACTGGCTTTAATCAGGTTAACATAGGTGCGATCAAACTGCCTGGGAAAATCTGCCAGTGCAGCCGAAAAGTCACTTCCGGATTCCACACTCTTTTGAATATGAGCCAGGATCTCGGCTAGAACAGGATTTTCAATCTGTTTCGAAATACCTTCCAGGGCAGTGGCGACCGGCACACCGGCGTCGACCATAATCGCCATCTGGTTGGTGAAATAAATGAGTTCCTTGCGGGGGACCCGTTTTTTGCGTGCGATGCTGACGGTGTCTGTGGAACTGGCATCAGATTCATCCAGCGCCAGCAGATACAATCCTTCCTGCCGCAATTTTGCAACGGCTTCTTCCCGGGAATCAGCGACCAGTTCACCGGTCTGATTCTGGCCACTTGTGTTTCGTGCTGTGTATGTAAACTGCATGGGAGTGCTTTCTGATTACGCGAGTAATCCCTGAGAATATTCTTTCGGTGCCTCTCCTTTTAACTCCTGCAGATGCTCATCAATGATGTCCGGATCGACTTTGCCATTCAATAATTGTTCTTTCAGTGCCTGTTCCATCGTCTGCATTCCCATCCGCCGGCTTGTCGAGATAATCCCGGGGATCAGATGCGACGTGGATTCTCGAATGCTGGTCTGAATGGCACGGTTCATCAGCATGATTTCGAGAGCGGCGACGCGTCCTTTCCCTTCAGCCGCTGGTAACAGTTTTTGTGTGATGACACCACGCAGGGTTTCGGCCAGGTGGCTGCGAACCTGAGACTGTTCTTCTGGCGGAAACACTTCCACCAGTCGATCTACAACCCCGGCTGCGGTGGAAACGTGCAGTGATGCCAGAACCAGATGCCCTGTTTCTGCTGCCTGCAACGCAACACGGATGGTATCCAGGTCCCGCAACTCGCCGATGAGAATGACATCAGGATCCTGGCGGAGAACATGCTTCAATCCGGAAGCAAATCCCGGGCAGTCCTCGCCGATTTCCCGTTGCTCGATCAGGGATCGACCATGCTGAAACTGATATTCAATCGGGTCTTCGAGTGTAATAATATGCTTGGCATCCCGCTGATTAATGGCTTCGACCATTGCAGCAAGTGTCGTTGATTTACCGGAACCGGTCTGCCCGGTCACCAGGATCAGGCCGGTTTTCAGTCGCGTCAGTTCTTCGACTACCGGGGGTAAATCCAGGCTGCTCAATGAAGAGACTTCATTTGAGAAACGGCGGATGGCAGCAGCATAAGTACCGCGCTGGACATGGATGTTAAAACGAAAACGTCCCAGTCTCGGAATGGTAATCGCGAAATCGACATCCTTCTGTCTTTCGAGTATTTCTTTCTGCTGTGGATTGAGAACCTGGTCACACAGGTCGCTGATTGTCGCTGGATCGAGCGGTTCGAGAGCGGTCTTTTTGAGTTCCCCATCAATGCGAAACATGGGCGCAGCATCGATGGCGAGCAGAATATCAGACGCATTACTGTCAACGGCAGCATGTAACAGGTCATTCATTTCCATAGTGGAGTCGCTTTCTCGAAATTCGATATCTTCACACCGCAATTAAAAACGGTGATTAATGTTTGAATGCGGACTTACGGGGAATCCAGCCTTCATCACTGACTTTGAGGGCTTCCTCAATCGTGGTCAGTCCTTCTTTTGCTTTTCGCAGCGCATCATAGCGGAGCGGAATCATCCCATTGTTCTGTGCATACTCTTTGACCGATGTCACAGTAGGGTTTGTCGTAATGATTTCACGCAGTGGATCATCAATCGTCAGAATTTCATGTACGCCGATTCGACCGGAAAAGCCGGTATTGCGGCATCGTTTACAGCCTTTACCGCGATAAAACTCTCCGACGTCCAGTCCGACACGCTCCACAGCCAGTTGCATTGCTTTGGGTAATTCATAGGGTGTTTTGCATTTCGGGCATAATTTGCGACACAGTCGCTGGGCCAGCGCCATGTTTAAGGCAGCGCCAATGAGGTAATCATCAACACCCATATTGATCAGTCGTGTGACAGCGGAAATGGCGTCGTTTGTATGCAGCGTACTGAAAACCAGGTGACCTGTCAGAGCTGCCTGAATCGCAATTTTGCCGGTTTCCTGATCACGAATTTCGCCGACCATGATGACATCGGGGTCCTGTCGCAGCAGACTTCTCAGAATGGCAGCAAATGACAGCCCGATTTTTTCATTCACCTGAAACTGGTTGATCATCGGCAGCTGGTATTCGATTGGATCTTCAACCGTACACACGTTTTTTTCAATTGAGCTGACGGCATTTAACGCAGCGTAGAGTGTGGTACTCTTACCACTACCCGTAGGTCCGGTTACCAGAATAATTCCGTTGGGCTTTTCGAGCTGTTCGGTAAAGTGTTCCAGAACTTCGGAACTGAAACCGAGTTGTTCCAGCGAAATATTGACGCTGCGGTTATCCAGAATTCGGATCACCACTTTTTCGCCGGTCGGCATCGGCAGGGTACTGACACGCAGGTCAATCGGGCGGCCTTCCATCAGCACGTGGATTCGACCATCCTGAGGAAGTCGACGTTCACTGATATCGAGGCTGGCCATAATTTTGATACGGGAAGAGACTGCGGGAGCTAAATGCACCGGCGGTTCCAGTGCCTGCTGCAGGACACCATCTACACGGTAGCGGACCCGCAGCTGCTGTTCGGTCGGTTCAATGTGAATATCACTGGCACCTTCGCGAACGGCATTGTAGATAATGTAGTTCACGAGTTTGATAATCGGACTCTGGCCGGCGAACTCGGCATCAAAGCCGATATCGTCAATCGACTCTTCAATCAGTTCAACATTCG
>JAGQQP010000177.1 GCA_020426085.1 Planctomycetaceae bacterium
ACTCTCAGCGAACAGAACTGGCAGGGCCATCTGATTGCCATTTCTCATAACGGCATGATCCCCCAGGCTCATTTTCGGGGCATTGAATACCCTGACTTTCTCCCGGAAGAACCCGAAAATCTGGGGCTGGAAAATCTGGTCCAACTGCTCGAAAAACATTGCCGCCAGCTGCAGCGGATTGGTGAAAACCCGGGCATCGTCGTAGATCGACTGCGACCTCATACTCAAAAGATCTGGCAGAAGTTTGAGCTTGCGGAAAAGCAGGAGTTCCTCAAAAAGTATGCGGCTCGCTGGAACGTCATCCGACACCGGATCGCCCAGCCCATTCACCAGCGCGTGACAGAAGCGATTACGGAAGGTCGACTGAGCGTCGTTCGCGGCCGCATCACCGGACTGGAAGCAGACGGCGATCGCGTTTGCGTGAACGTACTGAATCGGGCGGGCGATTCACAACAGGTGAAAGGCGGACTGGTGATTAACTGCACGGGCCCCAACTCCGGCTTTTCAGATACCACTGTCCCCCTGTTTCAAAATCTGCTGCAGCGCGGTCTGATCCGACCGGATGAACTGGATATGGGCATCGATGTCGGAGCGGACTTCGCTACGATCGACGCGGAAGGTAATCCGTCCGAATTTCTGTTCGCCATTGGACCACTGATGAAAGGCACGCTCTGGGAAACAACGGCCGTTCCCGAACTGCGCGGGCAGGCGATGCGCGTTGCGCAACTGCTGCTGGATGATGCGGCTCTGGTCTCACCAGGACACGATTACCGCATCTCAGTCGAAGAAGAACATGTGATTGAATACTATATTTAATCCCCCAAACGATTCTTGCAGAAAATAATTCGAAATGCCTTAACCTGTATCATCACAGGATGATATGGTGTTGCCGATCGTTTCATCTGTCGATGTTACCGTGTTGACAATAGCGAATATGTCGCAAGTTCAGTTCGTTTAACGAATCCCTGTCTGAACACCGGGAACTTTCCTAAAGTTCCCTTGAGAAACCAGACTGATCGAAAGGGGAGACGTACATGTCACGCTGCATCCTGCTGGCGATATTTGTGATTGCGATAATGGGAAGTTCCTGTCTGCAGGCAGGTGAGACACGGACCTGGGAAGGGAAATGGAATAATCGTAAGTACAACACCACCGGTCCATTGAAGTGCGTGGCGACATCAGATGACAGTGGAAAATGGAAAGCCACCTTTACCGGTCTGTTTAAAGGTGATCCCTTTCAATATGAGGCAACGTTTCAATCGAAGCCGATGGGCAATCAACTCAATCTGACGGGGGACGCTGTCATTCGCGGTCATCAGTATCAGTGGATCGGCTCGATGAAAGGCAACATGCTCAACGGAAAATACAAATCGAACATCGGCTATTATGGCGAATTCGTTTTGAAAGAGAAAAAATAGTCTGTGGTACACTGAAGAGAATGTTCTCAACCACGCTCATTTTCTGCTGTGATGTGCTCTTTAATTCGCTCCAGGTGTGTAGATCCGGTTGGCTTGCCGATCAGCATGATGAACTTGACCAGCAGCCAGCCCCAGAAGGGAATGGACCGTTCAAAGATCACACGCTCGATCACTTTCGTATATCTGCCCTGAGGCACAATCTCATAGACGACCGTCAGATGTTCTGTGCGATCCTTTTCAGAACTTGTCTGCACAACAATATTACAGGTTACTTTCAGTGGATCATCGTCTTCGGGAACCATGCCGGCAAAATCAATGGTCTTCCCTTTGAAAACCAGCTCCCCAATACATTTATCGCCTTCGACGGTAATCGACCGAATCTTATCATTGATCTTCGGCCAGTTTTCCAGATCACTCAGCCAGTCGTGAATCTGATCAGGAGGCGCTTCCAGTTTTGTTTTTTCAGTCAATTCCAGTTGCATCGCATCAACTTCTTTGAGATCAGTTGGAAAAAAGTCTCTAAGAAGTATGCGGGGTTTGGAAATCTGCTGCAAGATTGATTTGGCCTGACGTTAACGATCAGCCGCATTCAGTGCCGGTATAATTATTGCGTCTCAAGTTTGAAATCGAAATGGTTCTCGCCATCCGATGTCACATCAGCAGTGAGAGTGGTCTTACGGTTAAATTGTTCCGGAACATATTGCACACGTGCAGGGATGGTTTTTCCCGGCTCGGCCGGATCTGGTTCCTGTTTTGATTCATCGAACCGGTAGGCCGTGATTTCGACATTCTTTTTGCCTGGCGTGCATTCACTGGAATACTGGCCATTCTTAATAGTCGCAGCCTGTCGTTGTGCGTTTCCGGATGTGGGAATAAAGACAATCTGCCCCTCTTCCACCGGTTTTCCCGAGAAGGATACTTCGCCTGTCACCACAAATGTTTCTGGTCCCGCATTACCCCCCTGACAGCCAGTGAACAACAGAAGATTCAGAATCAGGATCAGTGGTTTCGAAGCGCGCATGGTTTTAAATTCCTGAATGTACGTAGATTTGAAATCCGAAAAAGAGAAGAGATCGACGCGAAATTGATTACGGCCTGAAATGTTCTGTAGCGTCTCAACGTGTATTGGATCTAAGTGCAATAGTGCGAGAGACGCTACAGTTAATTGTGTTACATCCTAGAATTCACCCAGGACTTCACCCGAGGCACGAGTTCCCAATGCCTGAAACGTCGCACGATCCACATTGGAAGAAATGAATCGAACAGCACCATCGGCCAGCAGACAATGTGCCCCACCGATATGATTACTGCGGGCATAATTCTGAATTTGCGTGGTGGATCCGACGGCCGTACAAGGCGCTAAAGGCCAGGTTGTACTCTTACAGGTATTATGTTCGTCCGGAATCGTCGTATTTGGTGGTTCCAATGTGGTAAACAGACCGCCTCCCCAGCGACCACCGCCCCAGTAATGACCGGCTGAACCCCAGTCTGCACCACTCGACCCACGAATGATCGATTCGCTATGCATTATGGTATTGGAAGAGCCATCGACAATATCCCGGATTCGCGTTCGAGACTGCAGGTACAGGATTCCATTCATTTTGACATTATTCGGATTCGTATCATTCATCTTGATCGGAGTACTGCCGGCACAACCTGTGTAGTTGCCTTCAAATAAATCTGCATAGTTAAAACCGGGAGAGGAAGGATCGGAAGGACACATGTAAACGGGAATGATTACCGCACTGATTGCTTTAGGAACATTCCAGATATTTTTGGTCGTATCGGCCGAGTATTTGTTATAGAGAGGTGCCTGATCAATAAAAGGCAGCAGCTGTTGTGCCCAGCATTCACGTTCATGCAATGCATTATTGTCGCCAGCATGCCTGACTCCATACGGATAGGTACTGTGTGTGCCATTATAGTTGTGCATTCCCAGCCCGAGCTGTTTCAGATTATTCTTACAGGTCGAACGACGGGCCGCTTCTCGCGCCTGTTGAACCGCTGGTAAGAGCAGTGCGATCAGAATCGCGATGATGGCGATGACCACCAGCAATTCTATGAGAGTAAACGCACGACGTAGTCTTTTCGAATTCAGCATGATGGACCTCAATATGATTCTGGAATTGATAAAGCGGAGCCTGATCGAATGATTCGGCTGAGAACGCTGCTTAGAAAGCCTATATCACATTGTCACCAAAATACATTACATTGCTGGCAATGGCAAATATAATTCACATTGGTGACAATATATTTTGACAGTTTTTTACCAACTCCCCATGCGGTATCGACAGACTCATTCCACCACCGTAGACTTCTCCTGTTCGTAATTGCATACTTAGAAATGAGTTAAGAAAGCTCCAGAACACAACACATCAACAGACATTGTTGTATTTCACATCCTGCAGTTTTATAATCAAAGCCACTAGAATTGACTTTCCGGAAGAACCAGACGAGGAGTGCACCGATGACAGGACTAATCAATCGAAGACAGGCGCTGATGGCTGCAGGGAGTCTGTGTTGTACCCTGATGCTGTTGAGCCATTCCCAGGCCGCCGAAACTCCCAATAAAAAAGTGCTCAAAGCAGGTGCCGCCACCAGCAATATCACGCCGCCACTGGGAGAAGCAATTGTGGGTGGCTTCGCTCCCTTCCCCTCGGAAAATGTTCACGATGAACTGCACGCCCGCTGCCTTGTCCTCGATAATGGCGAAACGAAAATTGCGTTTGTAATTTGCGACAACCTGGGTATCACCGAAGATGTTTACGACGCAGCCCGAGCGTTTATCAAAGCGGAGACGGATCTGCCTCCCGAAAACATTCTGATGGCGGCGACGCACACACATTCGGCAACGCGCGCCAGTAGTCCCAAATACCGCGAGTTCCTTTCCCGTCGTATCGCGGATTGTGTCCGACGTGCGCTGGAAAAAGTGGAACCGGCTCAGATCGGCTGGGGAGGCGTTGATGAACCCTCCGAAGTATTCAACCGCCGCTGGCACACCACCAATCCTGACTTCTGCAAGAACCCGTTTGGCGGCGTCGATCAGGTTCGTATGAATCCACCCCGTGGCAATGCAGCCCTGGTCAAACCGGCTGGTCCCATCGATCCCGAAATTTCGTTTATCAGCGTGCAGTCGCTTGATGGCAGACCGCTGGCACTACTGGCTAACTACTCGCTGCATTATGTCGGCGGTGTGAAGAAGGGAGAAATCTCGGCAGACTACTTCGGCATCTTCTCAGAAAAAATTGGAACGCTCATCGGTGCCAGCCCGGAAGAAGGTTCTTTTGTAGGTATGCTCTCGAATGGGACCAGCGGCGACATCAATAATATCAATTTCAGTCAACCTGGAAAACGAGCGGCGGCCTATGAGAAAATGACACAGGTCGCAGACCTCGTTGCCAGGCGCGTTGCGGAAGCATACAAAAATATCAAGTATCAGACCTGGGTTCCCCTGGGTTCTGCCAATGCAGAACTGACGTTGCAGGTTCGCAAACCGGATGCCGCCATGCAGGCCTACTTCAAAAAAGTTCTGGCACAACCGGAAGACGCACCACAACATCATCGCTACGAACGGAACTATGCAGCACGCGTGCAAACCCTGCTGGAAGGGCCGGATGAAGTGACGGTGAAGTTACAGGCTCTCAAAATCGGTGATTTGACTGTCGCTGCGATCCCCTTTGAAACCTTCTGTGAAATCGGCCTGGAGATCAAAGAAAAATCCCCCTTTAAAGATGCCTTCACAATTGAACTTGCAAACGGTTATTACGGATATCTGCCGACACCGGCTCAACATAAACTGGGGGGATACGAAACCTGGATGGGAACCAATCTCGTTCAACTGGATGCCTCAGACAAAATTCTGACGGTACTCTTTGAACTCATGGGAGAGCTGAATTCCGGGAAGTAGTGAAACCTGTTTTATCCCTGTTTGACCGAGCAGTTCCGTACTCAAACCGGTTCCCTGGAAATGATTGTGAAATTGGCCTGTTCGATCTCAAAACGAATCCACTACAATGCTGAGACAGTCGGGCATATTTTGTAACGGGAACCAGTTATGGGTAAACGACCCAAAAAAATGATGTATGCGGGAGGAGGAATCCTGGCACTGGGTATCATCCTGGGACAGTATTTTGGTCTGACTCCCGGTATCAACTCTGGCCCGGGAGAGGCTGAGAAGACAGCAGACCCGGCAGAGGAAGAATCACGGGCGATTATGGCTTCCAGCGAATCGGAAGTCATCCCGGTACTGATCCAGCCCGAGCCGAAACAGGAAAAGTCACTCGCCGAACTGCCTCTGAAAGTTCTGGACATCCTGATTGATGATCGCAGTTACCTGGTCAAAGCCGCCTCGCAGCCCAAAGACAAATATCGTCCGGCAGAACTGGATGAAATTCTCACTCTCGCGAAACAGGCATCAGGCGATGAAGACGGGATTCATGTGCGCGTTTATCGAACGCGCTCGGCGCGGGTTGTCCCTGAAGACAAACTGAAAGAAGAACTCGGCAAATCTGGTCTACAGCCGCAAATGATCGACTGGAAAATTCATCTGATCGATTGAACGTCGATTTTTTTCAGACGACCTTCCCGTTCCACCAGCAGGCTGAAGGGAAGTTTCTGAGCGCTGACCAGTTTGCGAAACTCATCACTGTTCTCGATGGATTTGCCGGCAATCTCATATATCCGGTCATTGATTTTGAGATCTGCCAGATCAGCGGGCGATGACTCAACGATGTCGGAAACCACAATGACCTTCGGATCGGCTTCGTCTGTCTCCCACTGTATCCCCAGTTTAACCGGTTTTCCGGAAAGCGTTACCGGTAGCTCCAGCAGTTCATCCTCACCCTTGCGACGAACCTGCAGAACAATCTGATTGGATGAATTCTGTATCAAGGCACCAAACCCCTGCTCTGAAATCGGAGACTCGCCATCAATTTTCACAATCTCATCGCCGGTTTTCAAACCTGCTTTTTTCGCCGGGCTATTCGCCATCACCTGCGTCAGAACCAGTTTTCCCTGTGAATAAATATCGGCATTCCAGGCCACTCCCAGCCGCGGAGGATCGCTGTTATCAATGCGAGCCTGCTGATCGATTCCAGACAGAATATCCTGATTGGCATTCCGGAACTCTGGCTTCTCCGACTGTAATGCGAAATCGAGTGCCAGCTGTGTTAACAACTGGGCACTTTTACGCGCCCCCAGATAATCAATTTTATAGGCGTCGTCTTCTGGACGATGATAGTCTGCGTGCTTGCCGGTGTGGAACATCAGGAAGGGAATCCCTTTCTGATAAAAGGGCCAGTGGTCACTGTCGGGCCGGATGGCAGAATCAAAATCAATTTTGAGATCCGTTTCTCGCTGATTGGATCGTACGGCACTGGACCTCAGACCATAAGCAGAACGGGAACCAAACAGAGTGAGCGGCTTTTCTTTTAATCGCCCCACCATATCAAGATTCAGATAAATGGCGACCTTATCCAGAGGAACGGTGGGATAATTCATCCAGTGTCTTGATCCCAGCAGCCCCATTTCTTCTGCATCCCAGAATACAAATAGTATCGAACGACGGGGAAGTTCTTTGTGCAGAGACAGCGCTTCAATTACTTCCAGTAATGCTGCAGTTCCACTCGCATTATCATCGGCACCATTATGGATCTGTCCTACGCCACCCCGGCTGTTGGAGGGTTTTCCGTATCCCACATGATCGTAGTGCGCACCGATAACAATATATTCTTTTTTCAACTCGGGATCATTTCCGGGAATCACAGCGATAATATTCCGAAAGCCGCCATCAAATTCCTGGAAGTAGCCTTCATCAGCCATTCCCGGTTGAATCCCATGTTTCTGGAGAAAGGCCCGGATATAGGTTCCCGCTGCCTGACCTCCCTGTGAACCTGCCTCACGACCTTCCAGTGAATCGCTGGCCAGAAATTCAATATGCGTTTTCAGTTCATCAACAGTGATCGAATTCGCTGCCGCTTTATATACAGCTGTGGAATTTGTCTCAGCCTGCAGTCGTGCTCCGGAACCGGCAATGAAGATTACAAAACATGCCAGCAGAGTCCGACTTAAAGCTGACATGTTCTGACACCATTGACTGGTGACCGGATTCTCAACGGAACGGAAATTCGATGGAGTTTTCACTCTGAAATATTTCTATGGCAAAGGGCTGAAGCAGACCAGGAAAACAACCTATTTTTACTCCACCACGTATTTTTGACTAGTGGAGTGTACATTAGCTATCAATCAAATGCTATCTCAGCGGTGATACAACGACTGGTATTGCATATATTTACGTATTTTCGATAAAACACGGACGAAACCGCCCTGCGCATCAACCGGCATTTTTTGCTGCTAAGGGACGTTTGGGAAATGACTTAGAGTAAGCTACTTTAAGTCGAGATGCAATTCTGATTTATTAATAACGACAGGCAAGGAAGCCATGATACGTTCGTTCGCCCAAAAAATACTCCATTTTTCCCTCTTTTTTTTGCAACAGAGATTGGGAATCGCGTTTCTTCTGGGATCGATTAGCGGGCTGTACGTACTTTCCTGTGTCCAGCGTTTTCAAAATCTGGTCAGTGATAGCCCCGAGGTCATGACGGGAATCG
>JAGQQP010000178.1 GCA_020426085.1 Planctomycetaceae bacterium
GGAATCCACTAGTCGTCTTTTTTCAGTTCGTCGAGATCGTCCGCATCCAGACTCGGGCGTGCCGCCTCGGCTTTGGTTTTGGGAGTCATCGCGATCTCGAAGTTGTTTTCTCCGTCCGCGGTGACCTCGACCTGCTTGACCGGTTTATTTCCATCCGTCCTGCACTTACAGGTGAAATCGGGAACATGTTGGGGATTCGGACTGTCCACCATGATATTGTGTGAGCCAACAACAGCGCCATCGTCGGTGCCGTAGGTGGAGATGGTGAAAGTACCGTCCTCTCCGGTAGACCCCCATCCGGATTTACCGGCTTCGGTTCCCCCTGATTTGGCGATCGGCGAAAAATAGACGCGCGCATTTTTGACCGGTTCGCCGTTACAGGTCACCTTGCCTGTTACATTAGCGGTTGGGTACTCTTTGATACTGCTCCCGCAACCCGGAAGAGTGATAAAAAGGGCGATGATCAATAACGTATATCGCATCAGTTATTCCTCAGCAGTTTAATTGACTTCTCGAATACAGAACCAGACGCCGGGCAGACAGTACCTGCCCGGCCTGGTGAACCAGGATGTCAGCCGGAGACATCGAAGTCTCAGAACTCTCCAATGGGGTTTCCGTCATTGATGGAGTGCAGATTTCCGTATGTGCCCAGGTCGATATTCTCGGTCAGGAAGCGAACTGATCCGTCACCGAAGAGGAACTGCGCGCCGCCGATGTGAAAGCTGAATGCACAGTCGTCGCTGGCTGCTGAAACCATGTTGTTGATACCGACACGTCCGTTGATGGGGTCTTCCGGTTCTCCCTCATAGCGGATGGCTTCATCCACATCGATTCCCCCGATCCAGGTCGGCCAGTCTTCCACTTCACTGCCTGAACCAGCTACATCGTCGGTGGTAACATAAGAGGACTCAGCAACGAAGCAGGTGTTGCTCAATCCGTCTGTAATGTCCCGGAACCGGCGGCCGCCGACATTTTCAGCCTGCTTGGAGAGCATGCCGGAGCCGTCGATCGGGCCTCCTCCATTCCCTTTGTAGTCGGTAATCGCGTAGCCGATCATGGCATCTTCTTCCGGAGGAAGTGCCTGGGTATCACCGGGAACAACAAAGTTTGCCGGCACAATATTCGGCAAGGTTGAAGAAGGGCAGCGATAGACAGTCAGCACGGTATCACCCCCCGGAATGGGACCACCTGCAACGGAGTAGTGTCCTTTGAGACCACAAAAACGAGACCCGTTCGGTAACGCGACTGTGCTGAGATAAGACTCCATCTTGTTGAACAGCGGTGCCTGATCAATGTACGGCAGAATCATGTAGGCCCAGCCGAATCCGTCATCATCGCAGCCGTTGTTGTCATCAACGTCCGAGTACATCCCCGGAGGCAGGATGGCGTGGGTGCTTTCATAGTTGTGTAGCGCCAGGCCGATCTGCTTGAGGTTGTTCTTGCATTGGGATCTCCGTGCTGCTTCACGGGCCTGCTGAACTGCCGGTAACAGGAGAGCGATCAAAATTGCGATAATCGCAATGACAACCAGTAACTCGATTAATGTAAATCCAACCCTTCTGCGAATGTTCATAACGGTCCTCTTGTATAAAGAAAGAAATTAGTGGTAGCGAGCAAGACTACATTCGATTTACTGTGGCGGGAAAGACGTTGTCTGACTGGCTGCCGATTATTCTCTTTTCCTTTTGAAGAGCAAAAAGAAAGTTGCTGGATTCACAGCTTATTCATTTTCTTTCTCAAAACTTAATCGTACGGGAAAGGCTTCGGAGGGAAATGCCTCCGAAGGTGTTCGCTTTGTATTAAGGTTGAGTGAGCTTTGCGAATTTTCGTTTAAGGTCCGTCTGAACGGGGTTGCTTAAAAAAAATGACAGAGATAATGGCAGGCAAGCCGCTTCTCTAATCTCTGCTTTTTATTTTCAAACGGGAGTCCCCATGATCGAGACACGAAAATATGGACGTCGTTCTTTTTTGAAATTCACGGCTTTCAGTGTGGGATGTCAGGCTCTGGCACCTGCGTTTCAGGGGCTGCTGGCACGCGATGCAGACAGCCGCCGCATTCGTGGTTTTGGTCCGCTGCGACCGGTTCAGGATCAAACCACGGGTTTACCGTTAATGGAACTGCCAGAAGGATTTGAGTATAGTTCGTTCGGCTGGACGGGAGACGAAATGGTGGGCGGCCAGCGAACCCCCGGTGCGCATGACGGGATGGCTGTGATTTCTGAAGAGAAAGGTCTGATCACTCTCTGTCGCAACCATGAACTGAAGCAGGCCACAAAGGCTTTCGGGGAATCAGAGATCACTTACGACAGTAACGCCGGTGGTGGCTGTTCCAATCTGGAATTCAATTCCCGCACTGGGGAATGGGTCAAGGCCTGGCCCAGTCTGTCGGGCACAGTCAAGAACTGTGCGGGAGGCCCTACTCCGTGGAACACGTGGCTTTCCTGTGAAGAGACAGTCCTCGGACCGGGAGACGAGGACGACGGAGAGCGGTTTGACTTCACGAAAACACATGGTTGGATTTTCGAAGTTTCCAAAGACGGAAACACCTCACCAGAGCCCCTGACGGACATGGGCCGGTTTGTGCACGAGGCGATTGCCGTCGACCCCGATACGGGCCTGGTTTACGAGACGGAGGACCGGGGGACGGCGGGCTTCTATCGGTTCCGCCCGAACACCGCCGGCAAACTGAGCGATGGTGGCACACTCGAAATGTTGCGTGTCAAAGGGGAGGCTGATCTGCGTAAATCGAGCGACACCGGGAAGACGTATGAGTGCGAATGGGTGTTGATTGAAGATCCTTCGCTGGCGCATGCGGACCCGAAAGCAGCGGATGAACTCGGCTGTTATACCCAGGGCAAACAGCAGGGCGCGACGACGTTTGCCCGGCTCGAAGGTTGCTGGTACGGCAATCATAAGATTTACTTTGATGCCACCAGCGGCGGTCCCGCGGGCGCAGGACAGATCTGGGAATACGATCCCCGGAATGAACAACTCCGGTTACTGTTTGCGTCCCCGTCCAATGAAGTGCTGGATCAGCCGGACAACCTCGCGGTCAGCCCGCGGGGGGGCATCATTCTCTGTGAAGACGGCGATCGCGTGCCGCAACGTCTGCATGGCCTGACTCCCAACGGAGAGTTGTTTACGTTCGCAAACAACAACGTACAGCTTAACGGCGAACGCAATGGACTGAAGGGGGATTTCCGCGGATCGGAATGGGCCGGTGCCTCATTCAGTTCCGATGGAAAATGGTTGTTCGTGAACCTGCAATCCCCCGGGATTACCTTCGCAATCACAGGCCCCTGGCAGGACGGTCTGCTCTAACGGAGTCATGCTTCCCAACCTGAAGCCTGGCTATCCGCCAGGTTTCGGGCCCTGTTGTCTGTCTGCAATCAGATGAATCTCTCGTGAAACTGATCAGTAGAAGTTGAACCCTGTGAGGAGTTGATGATGTTATTCCGTTACTCTCTGATGCTGTCAGTGTGCCTGTCAGGTCTGCTGCAGGCGACTCTGTCTGCGGGGGACCCGGCGTCGGTCCCGATCGTCGAACCCGAATTTGTCTGCAAAGCCTCGACGGGCAAAGACCAGGATGACATGTGTGTCTGGGTTCATCCAGAGGATCCCGCGCGCAGCGTCATTATCACTGCCGACAAAGCGGCGGGGCAGTTGTTTATCTATGATTTGAAAGGTCGGCAACTGCACTCTGTGAAAGTGGAGAAACCGGGAAACATCGATCTTCGCGCCGGTTTCCCGCTGGGAGACGAGCAGGTTCCGCTGGTGGTCTGCAATCAGCGTGAGGGGGAATTAAAACTGCTGGCCTTTCGTCTTGATCCGCAGACCCGAAACCTGGTCCGTATCGATAACGGCAAAATTCTGACGAAGTCCAATTATGGCGGGACGCTGTATCACAGTTCCAAGACAGGAAAATTTTATTTCTTCTCAACAACGAAAGAGGACGGCGTTGAGCAGTATGAACTCTACGACGACGGTACCGGTAAGGTCGCGGGAAAAAAGATCCGCCACTGGCCGGTCGGCCAAGCAGAAGGGGCTGTTGCTGATGATGCGGCCGGCGTCGTCTATATCGGTGAAGAAGACGGGGGTGTCTGGAAGCTCGCAGCCGAACCGGATGGATCCGACCAGGGGAAACAGATCATCAAAATCGGTGAGCATGGTTTGAAGGGGGATGTTGAAGGCGTGGCCCTGTATTCTTTGCCCCACGGAAAGTCCTACCTTATTATTTCCGATCAGGGGCGCAGCCGGTTTATGGTATTTGATCGCGGTGCCGACTATCGGTATGTCGGCGCCTTTTCCGTCAAGGGGGCCACAAACACGGATGGGATTGAAGCACTGCCGGTCAAGCTGGGTCCCGCATTTCCGGCAGGACTGTTTGCCTGTCACACCGACCGGGGGAGCCGGGATACCATTGTCGTCTCGTGGAAAAAAATCGCGGACGCCCTGCAACTGCCTTAATGCAGTCGCTGTCGTGTTGAAAATGCCATGGAAAATAAAGCGGGCAGGGCTAATCGAAATAGTACTGGAGCATGCATCCGGGTCGAGTTCGGCGTTGAAGAGGGGGTGCCCTTCATATGTAAAGCAGAAGACGAACCTTGAGAAAAAGAGTTCGTTCTAATTTCGTTTTACCTTTATTGCTTTTCTGTTTTAAAGGGACGGTTTGGCGGGTTCTCTGGATTCGAATCTTTGACGATACGTTTCTGGAGCGTGTCGACCACAACAAACTCTGCATGGGGGCCTTTTCCCAGAGTGACTCGATATGTCCCCGGGCCTTCCTGCCGGATAATCGGCGCTTCCTCGGGATCGATGGTGCCTGTGCCAAACGGCCAGGTATCATATCGTTCCACCGCGCCTTCTGCCGTATTCGCAATGCTGTAATAGTAGCGACCATTGGTATCCGGCCCATGCAAAATCACCGCACAGTGAGATTCGGGGAGAATGTTAATCGAGATCGTGCGAAGTGTTTCGTTTCCCCTGGAAGTGCAACTGGATCCCATGCTGATGAGGAGTAAAGCCAGAAGGACAATGATTGAGTGTTTCATGGCGTTGTTCTGATCGTTTGAAAGAAAAAAGGGCAAAGCGCTGTAAGAAAGTGTAGGGGACAGTGTTCAATAAAAGAACTGCACTTTGATATTCCTTCATGTTAATCCATGTCCATATACGGTGCTTCATACATCCAGTACAACATGGAAAAATTATCCAGGTTGCCTGTGATAGAGCAGAATTGAATTGTTGTATCACGGATTCTGTCAGAGTGATGCATCATCAGGAAGAAGGGATCATAGATACGGTGAACCAGCTGAATTTTCTCCCAATCATTGTCAACCTGAAATATTCCACACGGTGCAGCGATGACCAGGAAGAATGACACCACGTAAGAGAGCATCATGAAAGTAATGACTACAATAAATTTTCTCGTCATACTTCTGACTCTTATTATTCTACCCTAAAGGAATTCACAATCATTTGAGATCGCAAAATCATCAGGTCGTTCGTAAAGCATGGTGAGAAACTGTCCGAATGAATCAGCGACTTTGATGGTATCTCTGGGATTACACCAGGACAACTCAAAATCCCATGTGACGACAATTGGTTTTTCAGGTTTTCGAAAGTCAAGACAGAGTAAGTTCATCTCACTCATCTCTCTGGCATTGTGACCAGCGGTATCAATCGCGGCAATCGGAACCAGATTTCCGCCGCTCTCGTCCAGTCTGCCTGAATAATCAAATCTGGCGAATAAATAATTTATTGAATAGTCGAGTCTGACATCACTTGCGCCTCCTGGTCTCCAGGAGGGAATGGCTGGCATAGAAAGTCTTTGATCTCCCAGTGCCCGGAAGATATTACAGAACCGGCAAATTATTCGAATTTCACCAGTGGGTGATCGAAAACATTGTTTTCCTGGAATACCGCCATGGAAATGTAAAAGCTGTTGTATAAATTCATCTGGTAACTGGATGCTTTGTTCAAAATAGTCTGATAATTTTCTCTCAAATTGATGGATTTCTTCCAAAGACACAGCCGGGAAAAAGCTCTTCAAATCGTAATTCAAATCGATTTCCGCATCGCTCATTTAAGTCCCTTTGTTCCTTGTCATCCACTCAGATACCATCCCACACCGGCACTTCCAGAAATTCGGAGAGTGTTTTAGCATCCTCACGCACCTGGTCCAGTTTGCCGTGGTCGACGACGTTGGTTCTCAGGCCTTCCCGGGAGACGAGATTCATTTCATAGCTGTAATACGAACTGTCACTATCACTGATGTGTTCTGAAATGAGCTGGATGGAATAGATTTCCCTGAACGGCATCAGCAACTCATTGGCAGTCGCATACAGCATTTCGTCGGCTGGTATCTTTCCTTTCCAGAAGCAGTCGTGCTGCTTATCGAATACAACGGGCGTGGTTTCGAAATAGAACATCAGTCCGCCGGCGAGCGCAAACAGCAGTCCGACTCCCCCCGGAATGAGTACTTCCGGCTTGAACAGGGTGCCGTTCGAGATGATTTGAGTGATTGTAAAAAATAGTGCGATCAATCCGAGAAAAAAGAAGAGCAGGTAAAACGCTTTCGCTCCCAGTGTGGCGCGGAATTCGTAGCGGTGTGGAGAGACCTGCACCAGTTTCCGCGTGCAGAAGTTCGCTCCCCCTTTCTTGAGAGGCGACCATTCCGTCTTCAACGCGACCGGATCGTCCAGCGTCGTGGGGTCAAAAGGTGGAGGACCCTCGGGCACCAGGCTTTTGATTTTGTCTACCAGTTTTCGAAACATGCATCATCCGCCTTAAGCCAGAACGAAATCCATCATATCAAGATTATTTCGCAAGGGTATACACATTCCCACAATAAGAGGTCTATCAAAAGTGACCAATATGAGACAAGTCCAAATCGATTAAGACCGTCTTAAATATCGTAGAACCACCGTGTCCCCACTTTCCTGCCTGACAGAATATCACAGCGGACACAAACTTTGTAAGATTCGCTTTGTAAGCATTCAAGATACAAACCTGAAAACGCAATCCTGAAATTCCACATTGAATACAGGTGATTGTCCGGAGATAACCCGCCATGTCTCGACAAGCAACCCTGGCCGACAGTCTGCGCCGCGACCTGACAGCGAGCCTGGTCATATTTCTGGTCGCGCTGCCACTCTGCCTGGGAATTGCCCTGGCTTCGAATGCCCCTCTGATCTCCGGCTTGATCTCCGGGATTATTGGCGGCATTGTTGTAGGCACGCTCAGTCACTCACAGACCAGCGTCAGTGGTCCCGCTGCGGGACTGACTGCGGTTGTCTCAACACAGATCGCACTGCTGGGCTCCTTCGAATCATTTTTGATGGCAGTCACACTCGCCGGTCTGATTCAGGTCATCGCGGGGCTGCTGCGGGCGGGCTTTGTTTCGATGTTCATCCCCTCCGGTGTCGTAAAAGGCATGCTGACAGGCATCGGTCTGTTGCTCATTCTGAAACAGTTCCCCTACCTGTTTGGATATGACATCCCGCTGGGAAAAAATATCTCCTTTGCAGAGCTCGTGAACCAGAACATTTTTCATGACCTCATCTCACTCGCCGTCGTCCCCTGGCATGCGGGGGCGATGACCATTGGAATTCTCTCGATCATTCTGCTCCTGATCTGGGACCGGATTCAGTTACTCAAGCGGTTTCCCATTCCCGGCCCTTTGATCGTGGTTGCCGTCGCTGTTGCCATCAATCAGCTGGTTTTTGCGAGACTGGGGGCAGGCTGGTACATCCGGGGGGCAGGCATGGTTCAGGTGCCTGTGTTCAGCAGCCTGGAAGAATTTGATCAGATCCTGCTGTTTCCTGATTTTTCGACGCTGGCTGATTCAAAAGTGTATGTGGCGGCGATCACGATTGCGATCGTTGCCTCACTTGAGACTCTGCTGAACCTGGAAGCCGTCGATCGACTCGATCCGCGACAGAGACATTCCCCCCGCAGTCGCGAACTGTTTGCCCAGGGCTGTGGGAATCTTTCCGCGGGTCTGCTGGGCGGACTGCCT
>JAGQQP010000179.1 GCA_020426085.1 Planctomycetaceae bacterium
TCCAGACTACTCCGCGAGGACGTAATGAATTTCAATAGCTCGAGTGGGATTCGAACCCACAGCATCTCTGGTTCTAAGCCAGAGTGGTCTGCCAGTTGCCTACCGAGCCGGATTAAAGGGGTCAGACCCCCTTATTTAAGTCAAGCACGCCCCCAGGGATTTGAACCCCGATCGACCGGGTTGGAACCGGTCATGCTGCCGTTACACCAGAGGCGTCTATATTGAGAAAGAAGACGATGCCTTCCACTCAAGCTGCGGTGGCAGGAATCGAACCTGCGTCAAGACGGTTAACAGCCGCCCACCCGTACCAGCACGAGTACCACCGCATTATTATTTTTCTTTCCTCATCCCGCTTTGTGCGGAGTCAGGGTGGCTGGATTTGAACCAGCGATCTCGTGCTTCCAAGGCACGCGGGTTAGACCAGACTTCCCCACACCCTGTTTAAAAAGAGCACCCAGCGGGGATCGAACCCGCACTTCCGCCATGGCAAGACAGTAGGCTACCGTTACATCATGGGCGCAAATTTGTTGTTTCCGTTGTTTCCGTTGCCAGAGCACCAGGCGGGATTTGAACCCACATAACCGCGTTACAAAGGCAGCGTCTTACCAGGTTAGACGACCGGTGCGTTTGACTGTGTCCAGTTTTACTGTAGCGTCTCCAGAGCCAATTGGATCGAGTATATTAGATTGAAAGACGCTATGGTTAAATGTGATCCGCTCTAGATCTTTCATTTCAAAATGGGGCCGGAGGGATTCGAACCCTCACCTGGCTGGTTAAAAGCCAGCAATGCAGCCGTTACACCACGACCCCGCATGGAAGTGGGGGCCGTGCGTTTAGAACAAAACAGATCCAGCATGATCAATACTCCTTTCATTTTTTAATGACCCGTGTGGGAGTCGAACCCGACCTGACCGGCTTGAGAAACCGGTGACCTCACCCGAAGTCGAACGGGCCTTGTTTCAGTACGTACCTCAAGCGTCATGCAGACGAAGCGGCACTTGAGTGTTTAAAATTCCATTTGAGTTTTGTGAAGACGCAAAAAAACCCGCTGTCTGATGACACCGGGTGATTTCAGAAGACTGTAGATCAACCAGGTGTTAACAGCGCAAATTGAGCGCGAGCATATCTTCAGTCGGGAGGCCGGCTGCGGGATTGCCTGCGGGTTTGCCGTTTAAACTGATTGTCCACAAATAAGAAATCATGGAAGATAATATTCCGTTTTTGAATGTGATTAAAAATAAGCCAACGTGTCTGTCAGTTGTACTGACTACCTGATTAGATGCGTTTCAGAAAAAACGGTTCGCTGTTTTTTAAGAAAAAGCGGTTTCTTTTCAGATGCGCGAATACCGGGATTTATTTCCAGGTATTTCATTTTTTTAAAAATTAACTTCCATAAATAGAATTTAAAAACAGATTAATATTCCGGATACTGCTGGGAAAGCTGCAGTAACTCCCGCAGATAACAAACTGAGCTCTCAATCACCGCCTGCTTGAACATTTCTCCTTTCGCTGCTGTGGCCTGTGTCGGATGTCCCGTGTGCCCTTCCCCGCCGGAGAGGGTTTTCATCGACCACATATCCTGCAGCGGTGCTTTAAAGTGGGGCGTGGGATTATCGACCCGCTCTGCTTTCACATGTTCCGGACAGAGTGCCAGCATCAACGACGTTTCCACATCGCCACAATGCACTTCAAACCCATGCGCGAACTGATCATAAACGGCGGCGGGCACCTGTTCCCACGGATTGAGATAAAACAGGTGACACTGCTGTTTCTCACAATTTAATTCGCGAATGATCGGCTTGAGAATAAAATTCCCGCCATGCCAGGGGCAGACAATCAGCTTCTGAATTCCGACACGTGTGAGTGAGTCCCAGATATCTCGCACGATACTTCGCATCGTCAGTGGAGTGAAACTGATTGTTCCCCGATAGCCGGTATTTTCTTCCGACGAGGAAACCGGCAGCGTAGGCAGCAGAAAGACATGCCCGGGCCAGTCGAGCTGTTCCAGGATCGCAGTCGAAAGTTGATCCGCAAGAATCGTATCGGTAGCAAGTGGCAGATGCCTTGAATGCTGCTCGGTAGCGCCGACCGGTAAAAAAGCGAGTTGAGGTTTCTTCTCTTCCAGCTCAAATGCGGTATTGAATTCCGTTAAAATTTGCATGGTGATTCACTCTGAAGAACGGAATGTAAGATCCTACGGATTAATCAATTTGCGAACCTGCTTTACGATCTCACCAGTTCCCTGAGAAGGTTTGAATTCCTGAATCGTCTGCCCCTTTGTATCGGTTAGTGCAATAAATGCGGTTTCAGCGCGCCCGTCAATTAACGAATCCAGTTTCCATTCTCGAATTTTCTGATGTATTCCAGCACTTGCGGCATGATCGCTCAAGTCAAATTCCTGCATTTCGACCGCAGGCTCATTCAGCGAGTCAGTCAGATCTCGAAAGACCAGTCCTGTAGCACGACAGTGAGGACATTGATTATTGTGACTTCGAAACGCCACCAGTCGATATTCGACAGGAGGAGCATTCGACTGTTTTAAAACAGGTTCTACTATATCGGGAACATTTAAGTTTCTCTCAATTTCAACTTTGTCATTCACCACCTGATTGGAATGTTGAGAATTAAAAGTTGAATTTGAAAACAACAGGCTGACCGTCAGCAGCAACATTGCCACCAGTCCGATTGAAGTCACCAGAGCAATTCGTTTCCAGCGTTTTGCAGACGCGGCAAACGGAACGGCGTCCAGCAGACCTTGAATCTGTTCCGGGCCCAGTTCCATTTCAGTGTAGTATTTCCGTATTTCAGATTCGTATGACGGCTTATTCATTTTGTCTCCAGTATCTGATCCAGATCATAACGTTGCTGGACCCGTTGCCTGGCTCTTGAAAGAAGACTCAATACCGTCCCACGTGGTTGCTGCGTAAGCGTGCTGATTTCCTGAGCCGTATATCCTTCTACAATCTGCAGAAACAATACTTCGCGTTCTTCCACACGCAGGCAACTCAGGATTTCTTCCAGATCAATTTTTTGCTCTATCAGTTTTGTGTGAGGGATTGTGTCATCAGCCACCAGATTATCAACGAGTGGTTCATCAACAATGCCCTGGCGTTTTCTCAAACTGTCATAAAACAGATTTCGAATTGCTGTAAACAGATAACTTTTGCCTACCAGAGTCCCCTGTTGACGCAGCACTTTCAGACAAGCCTGTTGAATCAGATCTTCGGCATCATGCCTGTTATGTGAAAGCGAGACTGCGTAACGATAGCCCGATTGAATAAGCTGTAGATCATCAGCACGTTGATGTTCGGACACGGTCAAACCATGAATCTTGTGAAACAGTGACTGCAGACAGAACCGCAAAGAAAAGAAAACAGTAGTTTAACCACACTCTCACTACATGTAAAACTGATTAATTACAGAAGTCACACCTCTCATTTTTAAAAAAATATGCCTGTCTTTTTCAAAAATACTGCAATCAAATCAGAACTGGAATCGTTATGCTTTCAGTACACATCTATCACAACAGATACCTTAAGGACACATTCAATGTCTGTCTGCTTTAAAACTCTGCTGCCAGTAATACTGATTTTAATTTCTACCGGTTCACTTTATGCGCAGACAGCAGCACAGAACCTCATTCCGGAACTCAATCTCAAATCGGCTCAGATCTCAGGCAACTGGACTAAAACAGACGGACAGTTAATCGCCTCAGGTAAAAACGCCAGGCTGATGTTGCCTATGAAAATATCCGGCAGTTATTCCATCACTGTCGAATTTACCAGGACAGCTGGAAATGAATCGATAGGTGTAATACTTCCCGCAGGGTCCCGGCAGTGTCTGTTAAACCTGTCGCTGTTTCAGGGAGAGGCACATGGAATTGGTCTGATTGACGGAAAACTGGCCCGGAATAATCAGACAACCCGCAAACCAGGTTCCTTAAAAAACAATCACCCCTATCGTTTGATAATTGAAGTTGACCTCAATCAAAACAAAGCGTCCATCGCTGCCGAACTGGATGGTCGTCCTTTATTAAACTGGCAAGGTAATCCCGCATCACTCTCTCTACACGAAGTCTGGAAACTCCCTGAAACGGATCGGGTTGGCCTGTATACCAATGCCGACGTCACTTTTCACAGCATACAGTTCACACGTCTGAGTCCTGATATGAGGATGCTCAAGCCAACTACCACTGTTACCGGTTCACAGAATTCTGCCGGTGCGCCGCTGCTGTTATATGACCTGCTGCATGGCGAACAACCTGCTGTCGGGCTGGAAGAAATCTCAAAAAAACAGAAATTTCAGGTTCAATCCTCCAGCCAGCCACTTACTCAAGATCTGTTGAATCAGGTAGACCTGCTCTATTTACGGGGCCCTTCGAAGACGTTCTCACAACTCGAGCAACAAGCGATCATTCAGTTTATTCAGAATGGTGGTGCGCTCCTGCTGGTCATGGATGAAGAAAGACGCATGTCCCTTGCAGAGACGCAGGTCAATCAGATTCTCGCTCCGTTTGAATTGAAACTGACCGACGACCTCCCTTATCTTCACAACTGTGGCGCAATTGCCAGAAAAAGTTTGATTACTGCGTCTGATCGAGAACTTCCTTTTAGTGGCGGCCGCGCAATCAAGGGGGGAACCCCCTTTGCGTTTCAACTGAATCAGGCTGGAAATCCCGCAGAACCATTTGCTGCATACAAGAAAGTAACAGGTGGAGGGAAAATCATCGTATTAGCTGAAGGCATGACATCATCTTTACTTGGGTCCAAAGAGGGAATCCGACTAAGTGGAGTGCCGCGAAATCCCGCCCGCACGACCTACTGGGGAAAAGACAGTATCCCGTTCATGAACGAGATCATTTCCTGGCTACTGAGCAGTAACAATTAATCAGAGGATTCGAATATTGATGCGCATATGCCAATTTTGCCTGTTGTTCATTCCACTTCTACTCATCTCGAACGTAACAGTCGCGAAAGACTATTACATCGCCACAACCGGCAACGATCAGAATCCAGGCACACTGAATCAACCCTTCCGCACTATCTCGCGCGGCCTGAATTCAGCGCGACAACCAGGTGACAACGTCATCGTCAGAAAAGGAATTTATCCACAGGCTCGCACGTTGAATCTCGCCAACCCGGGTGCCGCTGACAATTACATTACTTTAAAGGCATATCGTGATGAAGAAGTCATCATCGACGGCAGCAATTTACCGGAAAATGCGACTCTGATTGCCGTCCTTTCCCATCATATCCGTATTCAGGGTTTCACGGTTCGAAATTCACAAAACAATGGTATTTCGATCTGGGGGCCGGGCACGCGAGTACATTCCGTCGAAGTCATCGGCAATCGCGTTCATCATTGTCAGAACAGTGGCATCTATGCCGGGTACAACAGCCTGAGTGATCCTGTTCGCGATCTACTAATTGCGGATAATATCATTTCCGAATGTTCGCTGAAGAATGAAGGGGGACGATTCAGCCAGTGGAGTTTCGGCGCGGGAGCAGGTCTCTCCAGAAACGTGACACTGAGAAACAACTCGGTTTCCCTCTGTTATGGCGAAGGCATCGGTCTTTATCTTTCCAATAAAGGGACCATCGAAGGAAATACGGTCCACGATAATTATTCCGTTAACATCTATCTGGACAATACGACAAATACACGCGTCAGTCGAAACCTGGTTTATTCCACCGGAGATAAACGATTCTATCGATTCAACAACCCAGCATCTGGTATTCAGATTGCCAATGAAAATTACCACGGATTCAACAATCCCAGTTCAGACAATACCATCGTCGGAAATATTCTGGTCAACAATTTTCATGCGATTTATTCAGGCAGCTATCAGCGGGGAGGCGGATTGAAACGGACACTGATCGCCCATAACACCGCCTGCGGTTCGACTGGCTCTCTACTCCACATCGATGCCGACCGGGGACACGATCAATCGCGTTTTGTGAATAACATCTTTCTACAGACTGGCAGCGCCCCCCTGACCGATGTGAATGGCACGGTCGATCAAATTGAGTTTGACCACAATCTCTGGGACGGCGGAACTCCCCAACAGGTCGTCCTGGGAACAGGTGACATTCGCGCGAATCCACAATGGAAAAAAACAGGAGGGTACCAGATTGAGGACTACGATCTGCGCCCGCTCTCCCCCGCGAAAAACCGGGGCATCAGATTGAATGAGCTGTCATCATTTTATCCCGATCAATCTGCTTCCTCGACGGTAAATCTGGGTGCCCGCTAAATGGTTACGGGAACCTTTGGGCTCAATCGACTGTCCTGACAGGAAACTCCTCTTCACACTCTCTCTAAAAAGTCAATCATGAATTCGAACCACTTGACGACACCGAATGATCTGAACGCGATTATTTCCCGGCTGGCCGAGCACCTGCTCACGCAGCGAAATCATGAGCGGTTTTGTGAGCTGGCTCGTGAGGAGTCTGCGTCTGTGTCCATCAGGCAGCTGGATCAGCTCAGGTCGATGTTTCATAATCCGCCCCCACAGTCTGAGGTTTACGATGTCAAGCAACATGGACTGGGTGGCTGGTTGAGCGCCTGCCAGTTCGCGATCTTTGAGCTGGTCTACAATCTGGGTGAAGAGACACTCCCCTTCATCCGGGAAATTGCCTGGGGCGAATACGACTGGACGCAGGGAAATGCCATCGAACTCCTGCTCCGCTTTGCCGCCGAGGGAGTCCAAACCGAGGAAATACTTGCGGAAATCAAAACCAACTTCCCCCAGATCCGCTTCGAAGCACAGCTGTATTGTATGCAGCCGCTACTGCCAAAACTGGAACAGGATGCACAGCTCAGGGTCGTATTCGATGAACTGCGGAATGAGATCGAAGAGTTCCAAGAAGCGTATGCGGAACTCACGGAAGAAGCGGAAGACGGCGATTCTCTCAATTGACTTTTTCCCAGCCTGACTGACCATGATCATCATCCAACATATCACGACTCTCTGGACGAAAAAATCGCGCGGAATGCCTGCCGCGGAGAAAAGAAACGCCGTTCCGCACAGGCTGCTCTTACCTGTTGCGCCCCAGCCCCTGCCACCAGTATTCGTGCATCAAGTCTTCGCTGAAGAAAATGACTTTCAATTGAAACAGACAACACAGTTCCCCGACTCAGAGGAGCAATACTGGTCATTCCAGTTTCAACAGCAGGGAGACCAACTGGAAGTGGTGTTTACTTACAGCAGGACCGAGCACGGTACGCCAGACCGGGGCTCCTGCACCCGTCCGCTGTTCAGTCTGAAGCTGAACCAAACGGGAACCTTCTCAATCAACGGCCGATTTTCTTCATATCAGGGCCCGTATTACCAATCGCATACTGTCAATCTGGGCTTCGTCGATCGCTTTCACGACAATCTGTTTCTAACCCACGCTCCGGATCACAGTATCGATTTGCGCGCTCATCTGTTTTAAAGACTGTTTCCTTCCGCACGTAATCTATACCTGGTCAGGCCAGTCAAATCGTCGCAGGCCCTGCTCGCGCATCTGCTTCAACTTACGGTAAATTTGAGACGAGCCAATCTGCACTTCCTTCGTATAGAAAAAGAACTCCCATTCCGGGGGATCACCGGTTTTCAACAGTTGTTTAAATTTTTCGATACGCGGGGACGACAGTTTCCCGGCTGCGGCTTCCTCTCTGGCTGAGATTTCAGCTGACACCCAGCGTGAGAGCGCCGCAGCAAACCGGCGTGCTTCTGCATCAGAAAGATCACTCAACATCAGGCTTTGAGAAAGTGTTGTCACCAGGACCTCTCCAGAGAAAAACAGTCAGCTCACCGCATTGCCAGCAGAGGCACATTGCCATAGGGGAACTGTAACACAATCAGC
>JAGQQP010000017.1 GCA_020426085.1 Planctomycetaceae bacterium
TTTGAGTCTTTCCCTCTCGGCAGGTAGTTTCATTTAAAAATGTCCCCTTCGATTCTCGACGGCAAATCGATTGTTTTTGCAGGTGGTGGCACGGGTGGCCATTTACTTCCCGGTCTGGCTGTCGCAGCGGAACTGGCTTCACGGGGAAACTGCCAGATCAGTTTCGTGGGGACCAATCGATCTGTCGAAAAGCAGATCATCGCGAGGTCCGGCTACCAGCATATCGATCTGCCAACTGCTCCCATGAAGGCGATATTTCGTAACCCGTTCCGTTTTATTGTGAATCATTTCCAGGCCTATCGGAAGGGACGCGCATTTTTAAAAGAGACAAAGCCGGCACTGGTGATTGGTCTGGGAGGCATGGCGAGTGTGCCTGTCATCCTGGAAGCGTCTCGCTTAAAGCTGCCTGTTGTGCTGCTGGAACAGAATATTGTCTGCGGGAAAGCGAATCACTTTCTCCTGGGGCGGGCCGACCTGGTCTGTAGCTCCTTTCCTGATACGATCTGGAACAGTAACCGGATTGATGCAGGCCAGAAGCCTCGCGTTGTGGTGACCGGCAATCCCGTGCGGACTGAGATCAGACGACTCGCTGAAACTGTGACTGAGGTCACTCCCGGCGACGATGTGGATGAATTTGTGATCCTGGTGCTGGGAGGCAGTCAGGGGGCCGTCTCGGTGAATTCTGCTGTGATCGACATGCTGAAAGGGCTACAGGATCCGCTTCCGAAAGCAATTCGGATCGTACATCAGACCGGGGAAAGGGATTTCGCACGAGTCGAAAAGGCCTACGCGAAACTCGTGGATGTTGCTCCCGGCTTGAACGTGACGGTGCAGCCCTTTTTCGAGGAACTTTCAGAGTGGTACGCGTGTGCCAGTCTCGTCATTTCCCGCGCGGGAGCAACGACACTCGCCGAGCTGGCCTGTGCCCGGTGCCCGACGATAGTGATCCCCTATCCGGGGTCGGTGAATGATCATCAGATGCTGAATGCCCGCTATTTTGAACAGCATGGTGCTGCTGTGATTGTCGAACAGCACTCGGATCCGGAGCAGACGGCAAATCAGCTGCAGGAAACTGTCTTGAAGTTACTGTCTGATGAAGGGGAACGAATTCAAATGGCGGCGAATATGAAATCACTGGCGGCTCCTGACGCGGCCAGACGGGTTGCCGACGAAGTGCTGGCTTTGATTTCCCGCTAAATTCAACTAAATGTGTTCATGTGAATACATTCCGGTTTCGTCAGAGGGCCGTTTGATGGTGCAGATGATGGGAATGTGCCTTTTTTCCGGCTGCTTTTTCTGGTTTTAACGAAACCTCAAAGTCTGATGATTCACGAATCAGGGTTGATTTGTTACCTTTTCCCATTCTCTGATTCACAGACATAACGGGACCGAATGCGTCAGGTGCAGTTAAAATCTGCGACCGCCGGTCAGTGATATCAGTACCTATATCGCATTACATTTAACCATAGCGTCTGTCAATCTAATATACTCGGTCCAAATGGACCTGGAGACGCTACAGTAAAACTGGACATAGTCTAGTTTATTCAATTGCAGAGAAACGGAGAAAAGAAGTGTCGCTCATTGTCCAGAAGTTTGGTGGAACGAGTGTAGCAGATACCAGCAAGATCCTCGCAGCGGCCCGTCGGGCAACCGAAATGCAGCAGGCGGGGCATCAGGTTGTGATGGTCGTCAGTGCGCGCGGCAAAAAAACCGATGAACTGGTCGGGCTGGCAGCTGAAATTACGGACCACCCTACTCCGCGCGAGATGGACATGCTGCTGTCGACGGGCGAACAGGAATCCGTGGCCTTGATGGCGATGGCTTTGCACAAGCTGGGAGTTGAAGCGATCAGTCTGACAGGATCTCAGATCGGGGTCGTGACCGATTCCTCGCACACCAAAGCCCGGATTATTTCGATCTCCACCGAACGGATGAGAACTGCTCTGAATGAAGGCAAGATCGTGATCGCCGCGGGATTCCAGGGACGTGACAAGGACTGGAATATCACAACCCTGGGACGGGGTGGCAGTGATACGACGGCGACAGCTCTGGCGGCCGTGCTGGAAGCGGACATGTGTGAAATCTATACCGACGTGGAAGGCGTGTTTACGACGGACCCCCGCATTGTTCCGGAAGCACACAAGATCGACAGTATCTCCTATGACGAGATGCTGGAACTGGCCAGCCTGGGAGCCGGCGTGATGCATTCCCGGTCGATTGAATTCGCGAAAAAATACAGAGTGCCTCTGAAAGTGCGACCTTCGTTTTCCGATGGCGAAGGAACTCTGATTGCCGTTCAGCCTCTGCCAGACGCTCCCGTGGTGACCGGGGTGGCTTTTGTACGGGATGAAGTGCGCGTCAGTCTGACCGATATTCCTGACGAACCGGGGATCATGGGGAGTATCTTCACGCGGATGGCCGAGCGTAAGATCTGCCTGGACATGATCGTGCAGGATGTGGGAACCGCAGGTCTGGCTCGCGTGTCGTTTACCGTTCCCCAGTCTGATCTGGCGGAAACATTGACGGCAGCCGCTGAAGCGATCGAGGTGATCGGTGCGGGTAAAATTCAGCATGGCACGAACCTCTCCAAGGTTTCGATCGTGGGCTGTGGCATGCGGAACCATTACGGGGTCGCGAGCCGCATGTTTGAAATTCTGGCGGAAGCCGACATCAACGTGGGTATGATTACGACGAGCGAGATCAAAGTCACGGTGCTCGTCGATCGCGATCAATGTGAAAAAGCGGTCCAGGTGATTCATAACGGGTTCGAGTTGAATCAGCTTCCCAGTTATTCCTTCGCGACCAATGAGCTACTGGCTGAGGGAGAGCAGACAGGCGGTGCAGTCCAGGGATCAACTTCGCTGGAGCAGGATATTGTCAATCAGCTGTCTCACATGGAAGACATTGTTGTCAGTGAAGTCCTGCTGGATCAGAGTCAGTCACGCGTGACGGTTCGTAACCTGCCCGACAGTCCCGGCATCTGTTCGCGTCTGTTCTCGGTCGTTGCCGAGGGGGGCGTTTCGGTCGATATGATCGTACAGAATATGGGAGAAAACGAGCAGGCACATCTGTCGTTCACGGTCCCCCGGACTTCCCTGGAAAAAAGTCTGGAACTGGTCACTCCCCTGCTGAAAGAATGGGGCGACGCCGAGTTGAGTCACGAAGCGGAAATTTCCAAGCTGTCCGTTGTCGGGATTGGCTTACGCAGCCATACAGGCGTAGGACAGTCCATGTTCAGTGCGCTGGCAGAAGCAGGCATCAACATCCAGATGATCAACACCAGCGAAACCCGCATCAGTGCTGTCGTCGATCATGAACAGGGGGAACCGGCTTACCGCGGGCTCCTGCAGAAGTTCCACCTCGCCTAGACTGTGTCCAGTTTTACTGTAGCGTTTCCAGGGCTGTTTGGCCCGAGTATATTAGATTGAGAGACGCTATACTTAAATGTGATGCGCTCTAGTTTTACTACAGCGGCTCCGAGGCCACTTGGGACGAGTAGATTAGATTGAGCGACGCTATTATTAAGTGCGATGCGTTCTCAGGCAACTCACGCTTCCTCAGAGAGCGCATTCTGCAGGATCTGAGGAAGCTGTGCGGAGAATCTGCTGCGTGGCATGACTTCGGAGCAACCCGCTTCCCGGGCTGCTTCCAGTTTTTCAACATCTACGTGCGGCCCGAAAGCGACACTGATGAGGTCGGGATGTTCCTCGTGGATCGTTTTCAGCTGTTCCCAGTTCAATGAGGGCTGGTTGAGATCCACCAGCAGCACCTGACGGATTGAGTCATCCAGTTGTGCCAGTGCCTGACGCGTACTCAGGACAGTGCAGAAAGTGTATTCCAGCTGTCTGGCAGCGCCGGTAATCTGGCTTGAAAACATGATGTCCGAACAGAGTATCAATACCTGGGAAGCAGGTTTGGTCATAACAGGTACCTGTATTTTCAGATGGCAGATCGATGGAAATGGACGTGCTGCCATTCGCCATCCTGTTTCTGCCAGATACGGGTTTCTTCACAGGCCGCAGTGGAATCGTGACCATGCTCATCAATGGCCTGGACGATACGGACATAAGTGACGAGGGCGACTTCTCCCATGATGGAGACCATCGGTGAGCTGATGGTCGACTGTCGCGGGCGACCTGTCGGATTCATTTCAAAGTAGAAGCGGTGAAAGTCCATCCCGGCAATCAGGTGGCCTCGGGCTTCCGGCTCAAAGGCGGTCAGCTCTTCATCACAGAGACTGGTGTAGGTGTTCCAGTCTTTATGGTCGATGGAATCCAGCAGTTGCTTACTGAGTTTTAATAACTCTTGTACGTCATTGTCAGACATGATGCGGCTTTCAGAAATGGATGGATAGAATTCAGTTCCGGTCCATTTTATCCGTTAATTCAATTTCAGGAAATTGAATGGTCTTCTTATTTTCTGAAGAACTCTGATCTGGTACGTACTCATCGATGGTTTCTGTTTCACTCGATTTATGCTGATTCTCCGGTAAGGGAATGTCCAGGGCGCGGACATCGTCGGAGACAGCGGTCAGCGTGTTTTCGGGCAGGATGCCTTCCAGGGTCTTGAGGTTGATTGTCGAACCGACGTCGACGAAAACCTGCGGATCGTAGTCGACCTGAAAGTTGACGTCCGCGACTGATAATACACTACCCGGAATTAATTTAGTGTCCCGTTTGGGGGTCAGCTTCTGACCGTCAATGAAGGTGCCGTTTGAGCTGCCTAGATCATGGACCAGAGCCACCGAGCCTGTCAGGAAGATTTTGCAGTGGTGGCGGCTGACGAGATCGGACTTCAGCTTGATATCGCAGTCCGAAGCTCTGCCGATCAAAGTCGTTTTCGTGAGCGTCATGGTTTTAGTTTTAGATGATGAACTTTGAACACTCAAACGAATTTTCATGACTCTACCATACACATAAGAAAACCCGCCGAAGTAAGGCTCCGGCGGGAGATTTATTGTTTCTTCAATGAATTATAGGCCTCCTGCAGACACAAGTCTATGCGGCTGCGGAGTCATCTTTGGGGAAAAGTTGTTCAGTACCCTGGATGATTTCCGGCGTAACTACATATTTCTTACCGGCTTCCTGTTCGGGAAGTTCATACATGATATCAAACATGGCCTGTTCGATGACGCTGCGTAAGCCACGTGCTCCCGTATTTTTCTTCTGAGCAATGCGGGCGATTTCGTGCAGAGCACCTTCGGTGAATTCGAGTTCGGCCTTTTCCATTTCGAAGAATTTCTGGAACTGCCTGACGAGGGAATTCTTGGGTTCGGTCAGTACACGCACGAGGTCATCCTCGCCGAGCTGGCAGAGAGAAGAAAGTACGGGAAGTCGTCCCAGGAGTTCCGGAATCAGACCGAATTCCAGCACGTCATCCACGGATGCCTGTGCCAGCAGGTCATTTTTAGACTGTTCCTGCACCTTCTTCTGCTGATTGTTCTGTCCGAAGCCAATCGTCTTGCGGCCCAGTCGTTTTCCGACAATATCTTCCAGTCCCACAAAGGTACCGCCACAGATAAAGAGGATGTTACTGGTGTCGAGCTGAATGTACTGCTGCTCGGGATGTTTGCGACCGCCTTGTGGTGGCACATTCGCTACGGTCCCTTCCAGCATTTTCAGCAATGCCTGCTGAACGCCTTCGCCGGAAACATCCCGGGTAATGGAAACGTTCTGGCTGGTTTTGCCAATCTTGTCAATTTCGTCGATGAATAAAATACCGCGCTGGGCCGCTTCGACATCGAAATCGGCTGCGTGCAGAAGCTTGAGCAGCAGGTTTTCAACGTCTTCACCCACATAACCGGCTTCGGTTAACGTGGTGGCATCGCCGATAGCAAACGGAACCTGCAGGTAGCGGGCCAGACTTTTCGCCAGCAGTGTCTTGCCGGATCCGGTCGGACCGATCAGCAGGATGTTGGATTTATCGAGTTCAACGTCCGAGCCTTCTTCTTCAGCGTGCATCAGTCGTTTGTAGTGATTGTGAACGGCAACCGCCATGACTTTCTTGGCCCGTTCCTGACCAATCACATACTCATTCAGGTGTGTTACAATTTCCCGAGGAGTGGGAACATTTTTGAACAGTTTTTTGGTGGTTCCTCTGCGTCGGTGCTCCTGCTCCAGAATGGATTGGCAAACTTCAATACATTCACCACAGATATAAGCGTTATCGGGACCCTCAACCAGGGGGCCGACTTCACGGTAGCTTTTTCTGCAAAAAGAACAGTTCGCGTTTTTCTTCCCAGAAGAATTACGTTTTCCAGAGGTGATATCTCGTCCGGTGGGCATAGCTTCCCTTCAACGGTGTCAACTAAATTATGGCGATCAACGTCCAGTGAGTTTTGATTCTGCCTCCGTGCAAATCACTCGATAGGTATATATAACTTTTGAAATGGATCTCTGATTAGAATCGGTACTGAATAATATATCGCATCGCATTTCACCATAGCATCTTTCAATTAAATCTACTCGGACCAAATGGCCCTGGAGATGCTACAGTAAAACTGGACACAGTCTAAGAGGCAGTTATCGGATAAAAAATGTGATCTATTTCTATTTGCATTAAGAAGAACCGCTGACAGTTATTCCTGATCTGACTGACTGTTAATTTCAGCCTGATCAGAATTTGCGTCAACAGCGTCCTTATCCAGACCCTGATTGGCTGGAGCAACGAGTCGCTTTTTGATGGATCGGAATTCGTCGTCGGTAAGGTCACCTTCACGCTGCATTTCTGCGAATTGCATAAGTAATTCACGAGCATCCACATGACGATCCTCATTTTCCCGAAAACGCCCTACGATCCATACGATCAACCAAATCAAAAAACTGACAATAAAGACTGTCAGGATCCATCCAACGAGGTGATCGCCCAGAAGATCCTTGAACAGCTTTTGCTTACCAGCCTGATTTCCCAGAGTTAAAAAATAAACAATCACTTCAATTCAGGCAGAGAGCAAGGTCTTCCTGCCTTTCCTAAATACCAACCTCAAAATGTGATGCAGGAACAGTCACCTGCCATTCGGGAGCCATACTTGAATCCGCAGACTGTCTTATTATTGGTGACAAATCTAAACGAGGCAAGCCCGCTCGAATTTCAGATCAGTATCAGTATATGCGAGAATAAGCATTTCACGCGCCCAAAATGGTCAATTTACGACAAGAAAAAGAAATAGGATTACTGGGAATGACGGATCGCAGGCCCACAGATCCACTCGTTCAGGCCGAATTCCACTGCTATTTCAGTACAAATTGAGCGAAACAGCTGAGGTCTGCCAGAATCAGGGATTTTCAGTTTCCATTCGACGGTTCCAGCTCGATGTCAGTCAGTTGCTCGGAAGTCAAAGAGAATCGTAAAAGTTACATTGTCGAACTTACCGTAAGTATAATATGAATTGTGATTTGACTGATTTCATCCAGCATGGGAGAATAACAGATTGCCGGGATTTCGATCGCTCTGATTTCGTCATGGAAGCAACGTCAAAACGGGCCTGTGAGGCCGATGGACTGCTTGCATTGCATCCTGAACGGTTCAATTTTATGATCGACTCCCAAATCAGATAATAATTGTAATTACAGGTTGAACTTGCAGCCGGTCAGGCTGATGTTTTTATACAGATCGATAGAATTTGAGGATTTGAATGGACTTTGAGAAACGCCTTCAGCATGCCATTAATAAAGGGCGTGCCGCCAAAGATGAAGAAATTCGGCAGGAAGTCGGTAAAAAAATGTCCGAGGAAGAATTCCGGAATCTTCATTTGAAATATCGCCTGGAATTAACGGAACACATCGACAGTTGCCTGAGAAAACTGGCCGACCACTTTCCCGGATTTCAGTTTAATACACTGATGGGGGAAGAAGGCTGGGGTTCGAAAATTACGCGAGATGATGTGAGTCTGACTACGGGGCGCAAAGCACAAACACTCTATAGCCGTCTGGAAATGATTGTCCGGCCTTTCACAGAGACTCATATTCTTGAACTGGTAGCGAAAGCTACGATTCGAAATAAAGAGATCTATAACCGTTCTCATTATCAGTTTATTGCGGAAGCGGATATGCAATCCTTTGAGGACCTGATGGACCTCTGGATTCTCGAATTTGCCGAGCAGTTTTCATTTCAAGCCTGATCAATCAGCTTCCCTCCCTGAAAAACATTCCATAAATTAAGGTAAACAGCAGATGAGTCGTCATACAGATTTAACGCAGGTTCTGGATCGTGGTGCAGTCGCTATTATTCGTGCCCAGTCCGGAGAACTACTGGTCGATGTTTCAAAGGCGATTTATGCTGGTGGTCTGGATGTCATCGAAGTGACGTTCACGGTGCCTGGAGTGCTTGATATCCTGGCCCAGGTGAAACGGGAGCTGGGGGATCAGATTCTGCTGGGAGCCGGAACTGTTCTCGATACAGAGACGGCCCGTGCGGCAATTCTTGCCGGTGCAGAATTCATTGTGACGCCCACCGTCAACACAGATGTCATCGATTTGTGCAACCGGTATGACAAACTGATCATGACGGGGGCCTTCACTCCGACAGAAGTATTAACGGCCTGGGAAGCCGGTGCAGATATCATCAAAGTCTTTCCAGCGTTTGTGGGCGGGCCCGAATATCTGAAAGCGTTGCATGGCCCCCTGCCCCAGATCCCGCTGATGCCGACTGGAGGCGTTGATCTGGAAACCCTGCCCGCGTATCTGAAAGCAGGCGCCTGTGCTGTGGGTCTGGGAAGTTCGCTGGTAACAAAGCAAATGGTTGAATCGGGTGATCTGGAAGGTATTCAGAAACTGACTGCCGAGTATATGGGTAAGATTAAAGAACTGCGCAAGGGGTAAAATCCCTGCTCCGTTCCCGAGGGCTTTCCCTGTATAACAGGAAGATTTCCTCGCGTTTTCTCCTGTTGCGCTTCTGCTTTAACCCGGAAGATCGTCTCAAGTCCTACGAACCGAATTGACGATATGCGTAGATAGTCAATCTTCGGTTTACCAGTGCGCGTATTTCCCTGTGTTGCGTCTCATGCAGTTTGGCTTCACTTCTGTTCATTTTGAGATGCTCTGGCAGGAACCCAAATACATGCTTTGTTCCCGGTGAATTGACTGTTAGCAAAATTCACAACTTCTCAGGAGGGACTCCAGGTCGGGATCACGAGAGAAAGTGATCTTCAGACAGGGAGGTGCATTGGCATGAGACTATTTACATTACTGGTAGTCAGTTGCTTGATTGTAGGACTTCAATCGAATTCCGCTTCGGCTGCTGCACCTTCTGCTCCCGTCTATACCAGTAAAACCCAGTTTCGCATTCCCTACCACTACGATCAGGCTGAAATCGATCGACTTGGTGCACGGGAAATCAGGCTGTATGTCTCTACTGACCGCGGTGTGACCTGGAATCACCTGCAGTCCGTTTCTCCCTCAACGCGCAAATTTCCCTTTGAAGCCACTCAGGATGGAGAGTACTGGTTCTCCGTGCGAACTCTGGATTCCCAGAACCAGCTGCATCCGTCCGGTCGCGTCTTTGAACCTGGTTTACGGGTGGTGATTGACACGACTCCTCCGCGGCTGGATCTGGATCTGCGACAGGTCTCTCCGGGGAAAGTTCAACTGATCTGGAATGCAGAAGATCAGAACCTGGATCCCACGAAACTGGTATTGGAATATGCTCAGAACGGCAGTCAGAACTGGCAACGTGTGATTGTTGCCCCTCACGGTAAAGGGCAGACAACCTGGTCAATTTCACAAGGTGGTGTGGTCTCTGTTCGAGGTGTCATCAAGGACAAAGCTGATAATACCGGCAGCAGCCAGAAACAGATTCGGGTCGTTGCGGCTGCCAGTCGTACGCTTCCCAAACCCAAACAGGACCTTCCCGACTTTAATCAGCCCATTGCTCAGGGAACATTGCCCGACAACAGTCTGACACAATCCGAGCCGGCAACGCTCGCACCTTATGCGGGTGACAATACAAATACTCAGCCTGCACAGCCTCATGGTTTTGACGCGCAGACACCACTGGCAAATCGTCAGCTTCCCAGCGTCTTTCCTCAGCAAAAGCGATTCGATCAGGTCGATCCGGGAATGCAGTCCAATCAGGGACAGGTCAAAAATCATTTTGTGGCCGACGATCCGGAGAAGCGTCCGAATTATGCCAAAAACCGCTATCCACAGCCAGCCACACAAAACTGGGCTTCGGAGCGCAAGCAGGTGCTGAATGGAACGCAATTCCAGATCGGATTCGAAGTTGATGAAGTCGGACCCTCGGGGATTGGTGCTGTTGAGCTTTATATCACAGAGGACAACGGCCAGAAGTGGTACAAATACGGCGAAGACCCGGACAAGAAGAGCCCCTTCCATGTCGAAGTGCCTCATGACGGGATCTACGGATTTTCGCTGCGTGTACGAAGCGGTGTCGGCCTGGCTGATGCATTACCCAAGTCTGGTGAGAAGCCCGATGTGGTGATCGTCGTTGACCGGACGGCACCTGCCCTGAAATTAAATCCTGTCGTGCAGGGACTGGGCGGAGAAGCAAATAAGGTGACCATCTCCTGGGCCATGAGTGATCAGAACCCGGCAGAGAAGCCGATTGCCATCAATTTCTCAACGCAACCGGGGGGCCCCTGGGAGCCCATCGTTGACTGGCAGGAAGATCAGGGACGGTTTACCTGGTCTGTTCGACCAGGCAACCCTTCGAAATTCTATCTCCAGGTGATAGCCCGCGATGCCGCCGGCAATATTTCACAGGAGGTCACACCACAGCCGATTATCCTGGATCTGACAAAGCCATCCGGAAGAATCGTTGACGTGGAAGTATTGAGCAAGGCGTCTCCCTATTAAGTCTGATCAGTCAGATGAAGAGACGTCTGAAAGCTCAGGCCTGTTCTGATTTTTCTTCCGCTTTGGGTTCAGAGCTGGGAACTTCAAACTTGGGGGCGGTGAAATCATCAGACCGTTCTGAAGGAGTCGGTCGTGGAGTTTCAGGCTGAGAATGTGAATAGGATGCCTGATTCACTTCGTCTTCAATGCCACTGACGCCCTTTTTGAATTCGACAATTCCTTTCCCCAGACTGCGTGCGACTTCCGGTAAACGCTTACCAAACAGCAGCAGTGCAATGATGCCGACGATGATCATTTCATAGCCGCCGGGCATTCCGAAAATAGCAGGAACAGGTGTGATGTGTGTGATTGTCTGAAACATTTGCTTACCTCTTTTTATGACTAAGGTATTGAGGGGAAAACATCAGTTGATTCCCCCCTGATCCTGGGATCTTATGGTTAAGGGCGAAACGAGTTTTACCAGTATCAGTTTAACCGGGTGGGTTATCCTGTTTAGAGTCCTGTGACTGAATACGGGATGAATCTTCTGCGTCATCGGCACCTTCTTGTGTGCCCTTCTTAAATTCGACGATACTTCGACCCAGCGAATTCATGACTCCGGGCAATCGCTTACCAAACAGGAGCAGAATGATCCCTAAAATAATGGCGATTTCGAGCCAGCCTGGAAAACCAAACATACTTTGAGTCCCGTTAACTTCTATGAATCAGTCGAGTCGACGATTACGTTATTCAGTGGAGTAATCAGGTTCGTTCGGTGAAATGGTAACAGAAGAAGACTTCACCGAAAATGAACACCAGCGTAAATGGGATGATTCAATCAGGCATGCTCTGCTGGCGCTGAGGAAAAGACCAGTAGGGAGGTTGTCATTCCTGTATGATGGCACCTGCGAAAATAGTTCTCGGAGGAGATCCCATGGATGGATATCCACTCGGTTTGCCCGCAGGAGTCGCAGGAGGATTGAGCGGTAAGTAATTAAATCATAACCTCGCAAACGCGGCTGTCAACAGAATTTAACGTCCCAATTCGGGTGAATTCCGATTCTGACCGGCAATCGTGCCTGTAAAAATGATTTCAACCGGCGTCAGGAGCGGAACAAAGTCCGAAAATCCGGGTTTGACTTAACTGCTTACAGCATCAAGGGATGTTTTCTGCAATAACAGCAGCATTTCCAGCCATTGAACCTGTTTCGCAAAGGCATTCAGTTCGGGATCGGCGGTGGTTTCACATTCCTGACAGCAGTCGACAAAGGCATTCAGCAGCCAGCGTTTATTCTGGACTAATCTGGATTGCCAGGAGGCGACATGAGAGATGCCTGCATACCGATCGAACAGAGGTTCGACGGCGGTCGGCAGTTCGTCGTGTAACGGATGGTAGCCTACCGCCCTGCTCCAATATTTTGCATTGGAGTAATCGGGTTCGCGGCGGTGCATGATGTGATGCCAGTAATCGCCTGCGCGGTGTCTGCCCTGGCTTTGGACCGACTGTGAATATTCATGACTCTCATCGAGATAATCATGCAGACAGAGCAGACCGGCTTTGAGGGCCGTCGCGTCTGCAGCAGATTCGATTGCAGTCAGGTCCTCCCGGGGATCATAACCGCGTAGCAGATTCAGCAGCCATTTTCTGTCTGTTCCCGCTAGAGAGGGAGCGAGTTCCGGGAGACTGCTCTCAAACTGGCATTTGATAGTGAGCGGGTTGTCTAACTCAATAAGCTCAATGGGAACTTTCTGTTTTGCCAGTAGAATCAACTTCTGCCAGATCGGTTCCGGAGAGTCCGGCAGATCCTTCAGGCTGAGAAAATCTGTTTTGCGGATCAGCAGGACGGCGTGCGAAAGCGGATTCATCGATAATGCGGCCGCCAGGGGAGGCAGAACCTGATAAACTTGAATTAGTGGTTCGGAAGCGGAGAACGGGAGCAGAGCGACGCCTGCCCGCAGCTGACTCGGATCGAGGTTCAATAGCCGGTCCAGGTCGGCCTGGCACAACTGAGGAGCATCGATAAACCCGAGATAGTCTTCTGTTGCATTTTCGAAGAGGGTAACCAGCTCTGCTTGCGACAGGGATGCGGGGGAAGCCTGTTTGAGTTCTCCCACGTGGATTGAGGAACTTTCCGTCGGGCAGTTCAATGAGTCTATCACCTGGCGGGGCAGATATAGCTTTACAGTCGCAGTCATGACAATCCAGCTTCTGAGAATGAGACAATTCAGTTTTGATTGGAACAGCAGAACTGCTGCGCACGACCATGAATGAGGTAATGAGATGCGAGCGTGCAGATTTTGCTGTGTTTCCGCTTAAACTAACGGATTTTCAGTGAAACGGAAAGTCAGGCTGCCTGATTGATGCTGTTTTAATCTGCCTGGAAGCAGAGGAGTTGTCCATTCTCCAGTGAGACGACAATGCTGCCATCGGCGTTGATTGCTGTTCCCCCCTTCACTGCCAGGGCGGGCAAGGCGTGCGACCAGAGATCGGTTCCCTTTTCAATATCGATGGCGGTCAGGAAGGGAGCCTCCGGTTGTTCATCAGGATGGCCGGCGGTCAGCAGCACATCCGGGGAAACGATGAAGCTGGTAAACCGACGCTGCTGCTGATCTTCCCAGAGATTCTTGCGTTTAAACGTTTCGCCTGTGCGTCGGGCGCGCATACTGAGCCAGCGGGCGACCTCTTTTTTCTCTTTGGGAGCCCCGGGAGGCAACGCTTCTTTCAACGTCAGGTTGGTAAACACGCTGCCTTCATAACTGGCATCGTGCACCAGTTCCCGGCGGTCTGCCAGAGTATGTTCAATGGAGAGATATTTTCCGTACTCAGGGTAATAGGGATAGAAAGCGGTCCGGTACTGCGATTGCACCTCTGTACGAGGCGTATTCAGACACTTTAGTGACTGCAGATCGTAGCGGGCAATTTCATAGACGCCTCCTGCCAGAAAGCGAAGTTCGCCTTCATCGATATACAGGCTACCCTGCAGGCTGATTCCGCTGTTGACGGTGGGGGATAAGACGCCGGAGGTATTGTTTTCCTGTTTGAGTTCTCCCGTGATGGAATTTAATGCGACCAGATGTGTGCCGTCGAAATGCGCGATCCCGGCAGCGGCATAGAGCGTATCGTCATGGACGACGACACCCCCGGCGACAGGCCAGGTTGAGATCAGCTTTCCATACACGGGGATCCAGCGCTGTTCGGGGGCGACGCGAAATGACCAGAGCGGCTGTCCCGTCCTGGCGGCGAACGCGTAGACTTTACCATCGGCTGAACCTGCATAAAGACGGTCATTACTGACTGTGGGAGGGTAATAGATCGCGCCTCCCGTATATTGTTTCCAGAGAAGTTTTCCCTGCATGTCATAGGCATAGATCACACCACTGCGGTCAGCAAGGAAGATCCTGTTCCCTGCGATCACGGGAGCCGTCAGCAAAGCTGACTTTGTCACCTGAGTTGACCAGGCGGAGTGGCTGTTTTTCGGGATGGCGATGTTCGTTGTCGAAGACTGATGCTCATCTCCGCGAAAAGCTGGCCAGGCGGCGGAACGATCCGCCAGCGGCTCTACGGAATCGAGCTGATCGGTAAAGACGGTACGACGTGGCGGAATGTCCCGGGCGGACGCCGCGGAATTTTTTTCTGGTCCCAGGCAGATGTGCCCATAGAGGGACAATTCACAGCCGCACATCCAGGGGCCCCAGTACAGCAGTCCGTTGGAGACGATGACGCCGTCCTGACAGGGGGGCCGCATGGGAGCGATGTGTTGCGCGGTGTCAGTGGCCGTTTCCAGCCGGACCGTGCCACCGCGTGTGCGAAAGAAAATACTGTCGACGCTGCCTGTGGCTCTGGTGCAGGCACGACGTGTGGGTAAAGACGCCAGCTTTTCTCCGGTAGCATAATCCAGTTTCATCCCGGTCTCTTTAGGGCCCGCTGCATAAATGCCGTCATTGCGGAGTACCAGCTGCAGGTTCCCATGTTCTTTTTCCCACAGCATGTAGCCATCGGCGGCGGAAGCGGAAACAAGGTGCAGACGCTGCGGGCCTGCAAAGAACAGATAGTCGTCGCTGCACTTCAGATAGGTCGTTGTTGCGTAACCGGTGACATAATGCTGGGCTTTCTGGTTGGAGCCGATGGACGCCAGTAATTTTTCATCACTGTTTTTCCAGAGTTGTTTCCCGGTTTCCGCGTTGAGACATCCCAGGAATCTGTCCGGGCAATAATAGAAGATGCGATTGTTTTTCATGCAGACGCCGCGGCTGTCGATGTAATCTTTTTCCTGGAAATGCCAGAGGATTTTCTGGTCCGCCAGGTTGATGGCGACGAAAGTACGCCCGAATCCAAAGGCCTGCTTCGGATCGGAATAGTCGTGTCCTTTCCACATCCCCCACGGCCAGTGCCCCAGTCCCCGCCGGGCTGATTTTTGCGTGTCTACTTTGACTTCTTCGTTCCCGATCAAGGCATACAGCACGCCGTCCTGCATCCCCATCCATTTCCAGACAGGGCCGTCGGCCAGTTCTTTATTGATTTTGATTTCGTCACGAATTTTACCGGTTTCACTGTCGATGATTTTACAGGACTCATTGTCAGCCATGTACAAGGCGTCTTCGGTGCCGATCATCGTATTGCGGTGAATCATGAAGCCTTCAGGCAACGGACGTTTCCAGAGTATGGTTCCATTAAACGCGTTGATGCACATCAGCGTATTCAGGATGGCGTTCTGGTTTTCCTTGTGAGCGATATGTCCAAACGCCTTGAAGACTTTTCCGCCCGCTGCGACGGAAACTTCGGGCATGGGAGAAAACTTCGGATCTGCCAGAAACTGCGTTCGGTAGGGAGAGCGCGCATTCTGATCGGTCGATTGCGGATTGTTGTCCGGGCGATGGTAAGGATGATTCCAGTAATCATTGCCGGAGGGAATCGGCTTTTTCAATTCCTGTTTCGAGAGATAAGCGATTGCCTGCGGACGTAATACTCGCAGGAGTTCTGTCTGAGAAACCTGCTGCTCTGCCGTTTTTTCGACAATGATGACATCCGCCAGATTACTGGCCAGTGCGAGAGACTGTATCGGGCCATGTTCGGCAAAGATCCGATTGCCGAGAAAGCCGTTCTGTTCAGCCAGTTGTCTGACGAGAGCAACGTCTGTGGCAGTATCAGACTGAAAGAAAATCTGGAACTCTGAATTGCGAATCATTTCGATTAAAACAGAGCCCTGCTTTTCTGGCGGCAGCCCGAGGATGACGCAAATCCCTTTTTGTGACGGCAGCTTTTCCAGGTGGCCAACTGCTGCCTGTGAGAGTTCCTGCTTCGGTTCTGCTTTTTCTGCAGCAGACAGAGTTACAACAAGCAGGAACCAGATTGATGTGGCAGTACAACACCATAGGTTTTTGCGAACAGGCATGGTCATCCTCCGTGGCGGTCTGAATGAAGCAGAGAGGTTTCTTCACATTATGATGTCAGGATTGGATTCCTATTTCAAAGCTTATTTATATGTCGATAGTAAAATTGTGATTGTGGCCTCAATTGCCGATCTGGTACTGTACATGGTGTGTACGAATGGGGTTTTCTACGAGTGAAATACGGAGGATCTCAAGAAAATTCCAAATATCGGCTGGTTAAAATGAAAAATGTGTGAACAATAGATGCAGCTAATTCGACCCGGCGTGCTGACTGTATCTTCAGGAATGAAATCGGAACTCACGCTGGAAATAAAGTTTGAGTGATGACAAGGGGACCTGTTTGAAGCTCAGACTCAATGATTCGACTGGTGATAGATTCCCATCACTGGCGGTATTCTTGTATGAACCATATCTTACCTGATTATTATGTAAGTGAGGCAACATGGTTTTATCTTTCCCTGTTGCTTTCTCTGGCGGTCTTCTTCCGATTTGACCGAATCTTTTCGCTGCGCAATCTCGATCTGGTAATGCTGCTTTCCATCTCACCGGGATTGCTGTTTTTAAGTGACCGACCGGTACTGGGGAATATCTGGCTGTTTGCAGGGACCGGTTTGTTCGTCATTCGGATGTGCGTTGACTGTTTCTTTCAGCGACGACCTCGAGGTGAGCAGAACCTCAACAGTTTCGGGATGGCGTTTCTGTGTATCTCGATCTTTGCGTTTTTCATCGTGCGCGTGTTTACGGAAAATCCTGCGCCGGAAACGATCCAGACTGTCAAGCAGGCAGACAGTCTGTTAAGCATGCAGGACTCAAAACAGCAGACACCTCCCGAAGCGGGGCCAACAGCCCGACTTCTGGCGGCGCCGGTCGTACCGCTCTCGAATGCGGTGGTCCAGGGATCGGCTCCCGTGACGAGCGCCAGTGCGCCCCTGGATCATTCCACTCTGGCAGCGCGGATCATGGCGATTCTGGCGCATGCCTTTGTGATTGTGGGTCTGTTCATCATCGGGAAAGTTCATTTTTCTGATACTCAGGTCGGGCTGGCGATGGCGCTGTTGTATCTCCTGCTGCCTTGTACTGCCTATGATGTGAGTAAGGCGAACCACGTCCTGCCGGCGGCGTTGCTGGTCTGGGCGTTTGTGACGTATAAGCAACCGGTACTTTCCGGCATCTTTATGGGACTGGCCTGCGGCGCGATGTTTTTCCCGGTCTTCCTGCTACCTTTGTGGGCCAGTTTTTATCGGAAGAACGGTCTCAAACGTTTTGTACTATCAGGCAGTGTGGTGGGAGCTGTGCTGTTGGGAAGCCTGATATTGACTTCCGTCGACCGGTTTTCCTTTACCCAGCAGACCATCGGTTCCATTGACTGGTCCGTGATTAAGTTTCAGGGCGGGCAGCAGATTCCGGGGTTCTGGAGTGCCTATGATTCGGCCTATCGGATTCCTGTCTTTGTGGTCTTTGTGCTGCTGATTGTCTGTCTGACGATCTGGCCCCGCAGAAAGAATTTAGGCCACTTAATGTCGCATACGACGGCGATCATCATTGCCACCCTGCTCTGGTATCCACAACAGGGAAGCGTTTATCTGCTCTGGTATCTGCCGATGCTGCTGATGGTTGTCTTCAGGCCGCGCCTGCTGCATACAACACAAAGTACTGATGTGGATCGGAATCAGCAGGCAAATGAAAAACCGGTATCCCGTTTCCAGGACTCCGGGAACATCGTCAGACATACCTCTCAGTAAGGTCGTAGCAGACCGGGAATGCCACGTTGGTCGTATTGACCGGATTCAGGTCTGTTGTGAGAATTCCTGATCCTGATCGGCTTTCGATGCGGCTCCCTGCTCTTTGATACACGACAAGAGGGGCATTTCATCTTCAGGACATTCAAAGTTGGTTTTTGTGTTGACGATGAACATGGGACGCGCTCTGACCTGGTCGTAAATCCGTGTGACGTATTCCCCCAGAATCCCGATGCCCAGCGCATTGAGTGCACCGAAAAAGGAAGCGGTAATGGTCACTGAAGCCCAGCCGGGGATTGCCAGCCCGGTAAACAGTTTATGGTAAAGAACAAAACTGACAACCAGCGTACACACAATCGCTGACAGCGCCGCGATCAGATAAAAGATGGTCAATGGCAGGAATGAGAAGGAGAAGATTGCCGTTTTAGCCAGCTTACAGAGATGGATGAATGAAACACGGGGCGTGTTATCGTAGCGAGCCAGGCGTTCTACGGTGACACCGGTTTGCCGATATCCCACCCAGGAACGTAAGCCTGGAAAATAGCGATCGCGATCGTTCAGTCTGGCAATCTGAATTGCGACTTTACGATCGATCAATCCAAAATTGCCGGCATCCCGGGGGATGGGTGTACTTGCGATTAAATTCAGCGTTTTATGAAACGTATGAAAAGCCCAGCGTTTGATCACATTCTCTTTGCGTTCGGTTCGAATGGCGTAGACCACATCAAACCCAGCCTGCCACGCTTCCACAAAGTCAATAATGGCAGCCGGACTATCCTGCATATCCGAATCCATAATCACGATTGCATCGCCGGTCGAATGCAGTAATCCAGCCTGTACGGCGGCCTGATGCCCGAAGT
>JAGQQP010000180.1 GCA_020426085.1 Planctomycetaceae bacterium
CAAACATCACTTTCTTAGAATCAACCGGCAGAAATTTGACGATTTCTGCACGAGACGTGTCAAAAATTCCCAATTGATGCAGTGTCTCAAAATACAAAATGAGATAGCGACCGCCTCCCCCCACCACCAGATCTGTAATTTCGGCAGGCAGTATGAGCTCTTTCTGTTTTCCCTCAAACTGAACCGTTTTCAGCTTCGGCAGAGTCACCTGAGTCGAACCGTTGAAGCGGGCCCAGACAGTCCTGGAATCCATTTTCGCAAGCGGCTGCGGTTTCGGAGCAGCAGACCCTGCCGACATTTTCCCGTTTATCGAGAGCAGGTAGGAGTGATACATTGATTTACCCGCCGGACTGGTCACGGTAAGAATCACAGATGCCTGATCGTTCTGAAAGTCTTTCGGAACAGCCCAGGTCACCACACCGTCGCTGGAAACAGTCATCCCCTCTGGACCGGAATCGATCTGGTACTTTAACGGAGTCTGATTTGATTTGACTTCGAGCTTGTATTCATACTTCTCGCCGCGCGCAGCGATCTTGACGGGCTGGCTCTGGGTGAATAAGTAATCTTTTTTGCGATCCTTTAGTAACTGATCCAGTTTGACTCGATGCAGATAAATTCGACTTCTCGTTTCAGGAAGATAGGCCAGGGTCTCTGCCTGGGGAATATAATACGCCTGCATGTATCTCGAGTCGGAACCCATCATCGACTGGTAGGATTGAGTCTCATTTTTCCAGACATCAGGGATCGTCACTAAAGGCTCCGTTTCGCCGGACGCGTAGATCTTCACATCGCGTTTCGTACTTCCTTCCCTCTGTACCAGTAGGCTGGGATCAGAAGAAGGATACATGCTTCGCAGGTTCTGGTTGACGGGCATCAAATCTTTCGTCAGGACGACGCCACTGGCAAAAATGTGGTTGCCGTCAGGGCCGGGCAGCAGCGGTCCATAAGATTTATTCAGGGACATCGCTTTCAGTTTTTTTCCGTCGACCTCGTAAGCCACTCCTTCCCAGTCATACTGCTCCCGCAAACTGACTCCAAAGAGCTTCCCGTTGGCGGAAGCATTCACATGATACCTCCTGGTTTCTTCTGCAGAGATTACAGGCGGACGCTCCGACTCCAGTTCAATCGGTTCCAGTGATTCCAGGTCCAGAAAACTGCTGACCATCACACTGTTACGCCGGTCACCCCTCTTCAGGGTGCCGACATAGACAGGCCCATTGGAAGCGGCCCCCATCGCCAGTTGCACAACGCCCCCCTCCACCGGTATCCGCCGCGCGAACTCTTTCTTAAATGTCGAAAGTTCATAACGCGTGATGATTCGCTGATTGTGATCGAGCACGACGAGTTTGGTCGCACCGGCAGCAAAGGAAACCAGACCGGAATTCACGGTCATGTAATTCACGATACGCGCCCGGGAAACATCAAACAGTGCCAGTTGCCGGATATCGGGTAAATAAAAGACGAGATATCGACCGCCGCCTCCTGAAATGACATGACTGAACGGGCGCGGTAACTTGATCACAGCGTGATCTCCCCGAAAGGCGGACGCGTTGAGCTCAGGTAAAATGGCTGGCCTCAGATGAGTTTCCCCCGCCTTGCCAGCTGCCGTCAGAGGCAGGCTCTCAAAAAGAACCGGTTTCTCCCTGAATTTCAGCTTGAAATCAACGACCGACTCTCTACCATTGGAATCAGAGATGCGAAACCCGAGTTCGATGTGATCAGTCATGTGTGATTCGTCGATGCCAAAATCCTCTGGTATCTGCCAGCGAATCTTACCTTCCGGGGTCACCGTCAGTCCGTCGGGAGGTCGAATCAATTGAATCTTGACTTCTCCCTGGACCGACTTGACCTTGATTTCAGATTCGTATAATTCACCCCGATACGCATCCTCATCTGGAGCACGCGAAACATAGAAATGGAGTCTTCCGTTTTGCTTCAATCGCTCGGCAATATTCAGCGAACGCAAGTCAATCGAATCGTTGCTCTCCGTAATAAACATCATCAGCTGCGCCGCTTCAATATAATAACGTCGCGGAAATCCGGGCGTTTTGACATCGGGATCAGGGCGATAGCCATTCGGCAGCATGATATGCTGGATCACGGGGGAGATTTCAGGCCCCGGTCCCGGCACTGTGAGTAAAGGCGTATCGGTCCCTGGCAGGATCACCGAATAAGGATTTCCTCTACCGCCCAGCGGGTACAGATAAAAATCACTGAAAGTAGGCATATACCCGCCAATCAGGTTATTAAAGCGATCGATTTTTTCCAGCTGCTGGTTGTAAATCCCCGACAGGTTAAACAGATTGGTGCCATACTGATCGGGAAACCCCCTCCCCCAGGTTTTCTCCAGGTATCGTGTCTCTACCGTGTCCCCTTTGATCGCCACCCGCAACAACCCCGATGGTGAAGCAAACTTCTTGCAGATACCAAAAACGCGACCATCGGCTGACGCCTCGACATCACACCGGTCAGCATGATTCAACTCCCACTCGGACGATATCTGCACTGAAGAAGGGCCGAGTGTCTCCAGATCGAGAAACTGCCATGCCCCCTGCGCTTGATCCGATCCCAGTAAAATGGGACCGTTAGAAGCGGCCCCCATTGTGATATGGACCACACGCAAATCGGCAGGCAAAGCTTGTGACTGAACCTCTTTCAGATCAGGCAGATGATAGCTCTGGATTCTGTTTTGCTCCCGATGGACAATCACCAGCTTGTCGGCGCCCGCGGTGTAACAGAAATTCCCTGTATTCATCTTCAACGTTTTCACAACTTCGAGCTGGCAGACATCGAAGACAATCAGCTGTTGCCTGTCTGGAACGTGAAAGACAAAATAGCGCCCACCGCCGCCAATGGCGAGATCTCTGCAGGTACCTGGCAACTTGATATTGACCTGATCCGGACTGAGTTTGGGAGCGGTGATTTCAGGCAGTTTTACCGGCGTCAAATGCGCTTCACCTGGTCTGGTCGTCTGCCCCGCTACTTCACAACAGATGATCGCAAAACAGGCAATCAGAAGTGACACCCTCAGCAAAGTGACATTCACGTGGCTGTTCCTTTGATGTAATAACGCAATTTGATGAATTCAGATAACAGATCAATTAAATACTCCGATCGAATTGGATCGGATCACTGTGACATATTCGTAGGCCCATTTTCGAGATTGAGCATTCTGCCGATCTCATCGAGCGGTTTCTTGTCGGAAATCAACTCGACTTTTCCATCTGCAAATAACGCATAAAAACCGTCTGGCTGAAAACCAAACAGCCGCTCAATGGAATTGTCTGACTCATACTCCCAGTCATCGGGCTTTGTCCATTCGACGGCTAACGCATCGGGCGCTTCCACAACAATCGCGGTTTTGCCCGGCAGTTCTCCCCCGCGAAACAGACTCTCTCCGCCAGGACCGCTAAACAGGGGACGTTGTGCCCGGATCGCCAGCAGATTCGTTTTTCCGACTCCTGCTTTGGACCGGGAAGAACGATAGAATGAAGGGATGAGTGGTATCAGTTTTTTATTGTATTCACTGTCCCAGGGCTCATCATGACGGAACAGGGAATACAGCTCCCCCTGCCCCACATATTTGAGAAGCTGAACCCGCCAGCTCAACAGTGGCTTCCCCTGCTGATCCTGGATATTCCCCAGCAGATTCGTTTTGCCGAAGCGGCTGGGAGTTTTCTGAATTGCTAACCAGAGTTCCAGCATTCGCTGCTGTGGTGAACCACTATCTGCCAGTTCCTTTTCCCGCTGTTTCCGTTCTGCGATCTCAGTTTTGGAAACCTGATTCAGATATTCCCGATCAAGCGCACTCAATGTGTTGTCCGGAATCGTCAGAATTTGATTGGACCGGGAATGCAGAATCACCGTATCAGCAAAATACTTGATCAGTCGTGCCTCGATTTCGTTCTCGCTGATGTCCGTCCAGAGACGATACGGATTTGGTGCGTCTGGTCCGAATCCCCGCAGTTTCCGCAGCGCCTGTTCTTTTTCAAATCTCCGAAATTGTTCTGCCGTATCCTGTTCCGCCTGCTCCCGAAACGTTTTACCACTCTCAACCAGGCGTTGTAATTTGATGCTGTTCTGTTTTTCACGCTCCACGATTCGTTTGGCTTCCTGCGCTGCTGCCTTGAGGTCTTCCACCATTTTCTTCTCAGCCTCTTTCCGTTCCTCTTCCCGGCGGACCTTCTCCTGCGCGATCCCAATCGCAGCAGGTACGAACATGGTAAAACGGTGGTTCAGTTCCTGGGTCGAATCATCTTTCAATTGAACGGTGACTTTAAATTCAGGCTCTACAACGTCAGCAGGAACCTTCCAGCTCATCAGTCCTGTGTCCGTAACGGTCATCCCTTCCGGTCCTGATTTCAACTCGTATTTCACTCCCCCTTTCCGGGAAGCCGTTTCAATCTGATATTTCCAGAGCTGACCGGGAGCCGCTTTCGTCTCAGGCCTTGATGTCGCGTAGAAATAATCAATGCCGGACTGTTTCATCTGCTCCAGAAGTGATACACGATGTAGAATCAGCCTGTCATTAGAATTTGGAACCTGGATCAGAAGATTTTGATCCGGAAAAAACGAGAAGCGTTTGGCATAAGCCATTCCCGGTGGGTCCTGACGTTCAAACTTGCTGAGTGAAGTATCGACGTCGTTCAAAGTCAGCAGCGGTTGCAGTTCCCCTACTGCATGCACGGCCAGCATATCAATCTGACCGGAATCGCGCCGACTGGATGACAGTAGATTGAGAAAGTAGCCGGGTTGAATTGCCGGAATCAGGCTGCCTAACTGGATCGGCAAAACCGGTTTTCCTACTTCAGCAGCCTGGAAAATCTCTTCCATCTGGTTTGTGATAATGCCCCGCTCTGAATACAGAAACGTACCATCGGCGCCCGGCAGGAGTAACGAACCATAATCGCGCGGGCTTTGCCGATATTCGATGTTTGAATCCAGGTAAATCAGTGTGTGGTTACCCAGCGTCACCACACGCCCGTCTGCGGAAGCGGAAACTGCCTTCAACAGAATCGGACTGGAGTTGAGATATCCGGAATCTTTCCCTTTGACTTCGATCACTTTCATACTGCGGGGATCGACGTAGGTATAATTCTGCCCATTGGCATCACGCCCCGAAAATAGGACCAGCAGATTCGAAGAGGAATGCCCCATTACCACTGCATGGATCTGCTTATCCACCGGCACAGGTACGACCAGATCGCGTTTGAAATCATCCAGTTTCCAGCGTTCGATGATCTGTTGATCGCGCAGAACGACTATCAGATACTCTGCACTGGCTGCAAACAGAATGTCTTCTGATCCTGCCGGCAGAGTTTTGATAAATTTCAGGCTGGCCACATCAAAAACTTTCAGTTGTTTCAGACTCTGAAAGTACAGGATCAGATACTGCCCGCTACGTCCTGCCACCATGTCCGTCAGGGGGGCAGGCAGATCCACCTTTCTCTGCCCTGGTTTGAGTGTGTCAATCGGTTTCGACTGCGGCGGTTCAGGAGGTTCGGGTTTCGACTGTCCGGCTGATTTGAGAATTGCGAGAGCACCTTTCATCCCTTGTGAGGTAGCATTCCTGCTTGCAGGCGCGGGTTGACTGACAACGGGTTCCGGTACAATTTTCGGAATTTCCGCAATCATTGCCTGATCGCCGCTGACGGCAATTTCAAACTCGTGAAACAGCTCATAGCCGGTAGCATCAATGATATTCACAAAGACATTCACCCGACTGTCCCGGAAATCCGGCGGCACGTTCCATTCGAGAACACCACGTGAGGAAATCGTCATTCCCTCAGGTCCCGAATAGAGTTGAAACCGAACCTGCTCCTGCTTTGATTTAACCTGGATCGGATACGTGTAGCGTTCCTCTCGTGTCGCCTCTAAAATCGGTTCGCTGCTGACAAACAGATAATTCTGGTCAGTCTGCTCCAGTGTCTGTTTCAGATCGAGATGCTGTAGCAGTATTTCGTCATTGGATTCCGGCAAAGTAATCAGCACTTGTGCCTGTTCAATAAAATAGTGACGCAGGAACGGCTCTGCTTCTTTTTTAACGGCTCCATTCGTGCGCCCCCTGGCGTCTTTGACTTCAGGTAGAATCTGCGGACCGGGAGCAGAGACCGTCGCGAGAGGATGCGCTTGATCTCCCCGATGAAGATGGAATGAGCTGCCATCTTCGCCGCGTACGAAATAATAATCACTGTAAACCGCTGGAATACCTGAGTTCAGACAGACCTCACCAGCGATCTGCCTGAGAGACGGGAGATAGATACCACTGGCATTAAACAGCCGGCTTCCATCTTTACCGGGAACGACCACTCCATTCGTATCATAGCGGTGCGCTGTTTCAATTTGATTGCCATTGATTCTGATGGTTTTTATACGAGAGGGAGCAATACCGCCCACACAGATACCAAACACCTTACCGTCTGGGGAAACGTGAATGATTCGATTTCCGCTGAGAACGTGAATCTCTCCCCCGGGCAGGTCGACGCGACTTTTTTCCAGAGTCTGCAGGTCCAGAAATGATTTTTCCGCGTAACTCTCATTACCAGAGAAAAATAAAACCGGACCATTCGAGGCAGATCCCATGACAAGCTGAGACCCTTCACCATTCAGAGCTACTGGTAGAGATAATTCCTTTTCAAACGTGTTCAGACTGTATCGCTGAATGACCGACTGATCGCGCGAGAGAATCACCAGCTTGTCCGCTCCTGCGGTGAGGCTGATGTCTTCAAATTCAATCGGAATCAGTTTGATGATCTGTGCAGCGGAAACATCGAACACCGCCAGCTGTTTCTGCTGCTTCAGATAAAAAATCAGGTAGCGGCCGTTGCCACCAGCGGCAACATGGGTGAACACACCAGGCAGTTTTATCTTCGCCTGATCCCGGTCCAGTTTCGTCGGTGTCACAGGAGGCAGAGTGACGGGAATTAAATGCGTTTCACCTGAACGAAATCCGCTTTGATCACCTGTTTGTGTATCTGCTTCCTGCCCGTCTGCAAGTCCGCAGAACATGCCACAAAACAGTATCGATAGAGAGAGCCACAGGATGCTGATGCGCACTCCGTATCTCCTTTGATTTTGTAAGAGAATGAAAGAATGAAGAGCTATGAGGAAAACAGATAAAGTAATTCAGAGTGAACGCTGATGCACAACAAGAAATCAGATAATGAACAGTTCAACTGAACATTCATCATGGTCATATGTAAATGGCAGATCAACATGGATCTTAACTTTTTTTTCTACAATAAACTTTTTCTTAACTTTCCTTTGAGATCATGTTTTTCTGGAGCAAGCACTACACATCGCCTTCCAGTCAGCTCTGCACCAGCTGCAACTGTGATGTGCCTGATCAGGGAACAGAACCTGGGAAAATCCATCTTTCGCGATGTGAAAAAGCACGAGGATTAAATTTGGACGCAAATGAATTCAATCACGGCTTGCTTGACCCGCCACTTTAGGTCACTGATACTAAGAGACTGCAGACAGGACACCACAGATCGCCGAATCAGAATCTTAAAGAGGACACATCATGCAAACTGAAATTGCGCAAAACCAGTTTGAATCCAAATCAGGAAACACCACTCTGATCCAGCGAAGAATTCCGCTTGCAATGGCTGCCGCGATTCTGTCCCTGATCCTGATCTCACAAAACACAGCACACGCCACAGAAAAAACGAGCAACCCTAATATCATCTACATCCTGGCCGATGATATGGGTTACGGCGACATTCGGGCTCTGAATCCGGAATGCAAAATTGCGACACCACACCTCGATCAACTCGCGCATGGCGGGATGATTTTTACCGACGCCCATTCCAGTTCATCCGTCTGCACACCCACTCGCTATGGGAT